>JBDRHR010000144.1:0-3658 GCA_043816605.1 Nitrospirota bacterium | reverse complement strand
GACTCAATGGAAAGCCATGCAGGAAAAGGGAAAAGCCAATGTCTATGAGGAATCCTATAACGAGAAAATCCAAGGGCTTGGTCAATTACAATCTGCATTTGGCATAGACCAGAAGATTATAGACAAACTAATGACTCATGTGGAACGAACCGGAGAGAAGGCTGATTATTATAGGAAACAGCAGGAGCCGACAATCGAGATTGAGAAATTATTGAAAAGGATTGACGAATTGCCACCAGGGAGTCCTAAAAAAGATATATTAACAGCAAGGTTAGAAAAATTAACCCAAAAGACAGGCGAGAAAATAGAGATTGATGCTACAACGGGGAAGGTAACAATTACAAGGGGTGAGCTTGGTAAAGATGAACCAACCCGACCAACCCCCAAGATAAAAAGTGACATCCAATCTGCCTTATTAGCTTCACAAGACAGCATGGCAAGATTAAAAAGAATGGAAACAACATTTAATCGTGATTACTTGAATATAGGCAAACGAATTGGGTTTGCTGTAACTGGATGGCAGGAAAAATTAGAAGGAACACCCCTGGAATCTATACTTGGAAAAGCAAAGCCAAAGGATGTTAAAGAAGCCACGAAATATTGGGTATGGAGACAGGATTCTGTTACTAATTTGAATAAAGAAATTAAATGGCTAACAGGGGCAGCGATGAACAAAGAAGAGGTTCCAAGATTGCAACAGGAGGTTCCAAATCCTGGTCTTGGAATATTTGATGGAGATTCACCATCCCAATTTGATTCCAAATTAAAAAATAAAATAAGCCAGACCAAATTATATATTGCAAGATATAATATGTATCTAAAACAAGGAGTAACCCCAGATAAGATAAAAGAGATGGGAGATAAAGGGATGTTGATGAGTGAAACACAAATAAAACAAAAGATAAACGAAAAAGCTAAAATATTAGAAAAATCTGGATTGTCAAAAGACGAAATAATAAATCAACTTGAAAAAGAATTTTTCATTATAAAGGCGAAATAACAATGGTCGATTACGCAGAACTTTTATTGTCTGGTAAACCCAAAGGGCCAGTTAAAAAAAAGCCAGATAAACCGTCTATAGATTATGCCGAAATGTTGCTATCTGGTAAAACAGAAGAACTTAGACAAGGCAAAACAACAGGCCCAAGATTCGAGTTTGGAAAAGAACAAAATCCAGCATCTTGGTTTACTCATGCAAAAGCAGCATGGGCCGAAGAACCAATGTCTAAAATTAAAGTTTATGCAAAAGCAAGGGGAATTTCATCAGACAGATACATGATAAAAGATGGAAAGATTAGTTATTTAGGAGATGATGGATATTTCTATAATGAAGAAGCGTCATTGCCATCACGAATAACAAGCGAGATGGCTGCAAGACCATTAAGTACGGCTGGGGCTGTTGCTGGGGCTGTTGCTGGTGGGCCAGCTTTATCAGGTTTATTGGCTGCCGGTGGAAGAGGTATTGAAAAAACAATAGGTAGTTTGGCATTTGATGAATACCCAGAAACAGTAGACACACTGACAGACCTTGGGAAAGAATTTATTTTGGCCACATTGGGCGAAGGCGCAGGTAGGGGAATAATAAGGGGTATTGATGTAAGCCGTGGTAAGGAGGCTGCAAAACTAATAAGAATGGCGGGAAGGGGTCGTGAAAGAATAAGCACTACAGAAATGAAAGAGATGGAAAAACTTTCAAAAGAATTTGTTATTGATTTATTTACACCGCAACTAACTGGGAGTAGAGAACTTGCAGCAAGATGGAATCTATTGGCTGACTTAATGGAAACAGCAGATAAAATGGGGGTTGCTGTTAAAAAACAATATGAGCAAACTGCTGGGGCAATAAGTAAATATTTGGAACATTTCGGCCCTGAAACGGTTACTCCATCTGGGGCGGGAACTAAAATTGCAACAGCAGCCGAAAAGGGGATTCAGGCGGCAAAAACAGCCAGAAGGAATGCTACTCAAAAGCTATATGACGAAGCACTTAAAGTTGAGGGTGTTGATATATCTACCTCAATATCAAAGATAGACGAAATGATGGGTGATGCAGTTAAGGGAACTCCTGAATATTCCTCACTTAATAAGTTGAAAACAATGCTCACGAAAGCAAAAGTTGAAACGACCTATGATGAATGGGGAAAGAAGATAACTAAGACAATCAAGGTTCCAGAAGATCGTCTTTTAAAAATAGATAAAGTCAAAAAACAGATTAATAGCATGTGGAAAAAAGACCCCAAAAATGCTCCTGCTGCTCAAGAAAAATATTCAATAAATAAACTATTAGATGATATGCTTGAATCCGTGGATGAACAAGTCCCTGTTTATGCAGAAGCCAGGAAGCGATTTACTGAGTTAAGTCCACCAATTAATAAATTGAAAGAAGGAAAACTTGGTGAACTATCGAAACTTGAATATGATGCTGTTGAAAAGGCAGCTTTTAAAACATTTAGTCCAACACAATCAAGTCCTGAGATAATTAATGCCATAAAACCTATTTTAATCAAACATGGTGGCCAAGAATCTTGGGATAATCTTTTAAAAGTACACTTCACAAACATACTCGATGGAGTTAAAGACAACATTACTGGTACAACAAATCTTGGTGGGAGATTCCGGCAGGCATTATATGGGTATCCAAAACAGCGTAAAATTCTTGAAGCTTCAATGACACCAGAACAATTTGGGACACTTGAAAGATTTGGCAAACTTCTCGATAGGCTTGGTGTCGTATTAATCAAGGAATCAAGAACTGCTCCTGCTGGGGAAGCAATGTCAGCAATGAAAAAAGAGGCTGGAAAAGGAGTTTGGATTACACCTTTAAGGGTTATAGCACATCCACTTGTAAGTCCTGCAAGACCTGTATATGAAAAAATAGTTGATATGCGGTTTTTATATAATGCTGAAAAAATGGCAGATATAATGCTTGATCCAAGAGCAGCAAGGGATTTGCATAAAATATTGTCTTTAAAACCAAACACATCGAAATTCATAAAGGCTTCCACACAGTTTTTATCACAGGTTGGTGGAAAGATGTATTTTGAAACGAGTAATGTTGCTGATTATATCCCTGAGAAAATGGGAGAAATGCAAACACAAAAAAGGGCTAAAGCTATATCGAAATAAAACCGGGGGGTAAAGCAAAATGAAGAAAGTATTAGTGTTATCGTGTGTCCTAATGTTCATGTTTATGGGGCAGGCTTTTGGTGAGTCCAAGGTGTATGTACTGGACACCAACTCAGGGGCGACTATGCAATTTAGCGACCATAGCGGGGTATCCCTGATAGGGGTGGTGAATACGCTTTCTGACGAGCTTGTGGGAAGGTTCTCTGTGCAGCTATTGCCTGTCACGTTTGGTGGAACTGCAACGGGAGCTGCTGGTAATCTTACCAATTATGGCTATGGAACGACAACTGATGCAGGGGCCTCTATTTATCTTTGCTATGGTGTAAGCAACACCGCTTTGACAACGGCTGCATGGCAGGCGAAGGGTACGTCAGGGACTACCGATATTACTTATTGGGCGGTAGGAAGCGGGAGTTCTATCGAACCACTTAGGTTCTATCCTGAGATGGGGCAGTATTTAGCGATATTCAGTCGTTCAGGATGTTCACAGTTCTTAGTACCCAAAGCCGTCCTATATGGTCAATAAAAGGAG
>JBDRHR010000143.1:0-6538 GCA_043816605.1 Nitrospirota bacterium | reverse complement strand
GCAAACTGCTCAGAAGAGATTAAGGGACCAGACCCTTTCCGATTGGTTTAAAAATGCTTTAGATTCTATTGTTTCTAATCCTGACATTGACCCTCACTCACTTTTACCTCCACCTTAACTCCCGAAGACTGACCCATTACCAATTTACAAATTTTTATATTGACATTCTTGATTTGGAATGATATAATTATAAAAAACAAATTAGAAGAGGTGCTTTATGCAAATTGTCAGTTTAGGTCCGCAACGACAAATAGGTGGAAATTGTTTCTTGGTTCAATTTAATAATGGTAGTAAGTATTTTCTTGATTGTGGAGTGGGATTGCTTAAAACAGAGGAGTTAGGTGGAGAAAGTTTCTGGAATGTCTATTCGTATCCTAAACAATTATTAACAGACTTTGACTTTTATCCAATGCAGCCTTTCCAACATATCATTGATAAATTTAACTTGACCGATTCAAGTGCTTCTCTATTAATCTCTCATTCCCATACTGACCATTATATGGGTTTTCCGGTTATAGCTAAATATGTAAAAGATATTATTGCCCCAAAAGCAGTTACTGGTTATTTCCTCCCTAAAATCCTGGGTGAATTAACCCCTGAAAGTGAAAAAGAAAAAGAGTATGGTTTTAAGTTTCAGACAATTAAAGATGTTCTGTCAAAGGCTGTGACACTTGAAGTTAAAGATACATCTACAAAGTTCAATAATGTTCAATCTATCCAAATAGACCATTCTACGATTCCTTCTTTTATGTATCTTATTGAGGAAGGAAATGAAAGATTAGTTTATTCCGGTGATTTTAGAGGAAAGGTTTTTTCACCAGACAAAGGTCAATTTCCTACCACAAAGGCGATTACTATCTTAAAAAAATGGATCGGGAAAACAGATGCCCTTATTTGTGAAGGAACTAATCTTGAACCTGCCCCTGCGGCTCTGACAGATGAAGATGCATGTAAATTAATCAATAAGAATCTAAAAGAAATCAAAGGTGGTTTGGGAATTATTATTCGCTCTGGAGATTATTCGTTAGCTATGCGGTTGTTTGAAATGATTAAAAAATATGATACGCAGCGACCATTCTTTGTGGTAAAGAATTACTATGATTGGGTAGTAGGCACAGAGACACGAGAGCATCTTGACAAGGATGTTATCCCTCAAGAGTTGACAAAACTTCTTCAGGAACTCTTTCAATCAGGCAAGATTAAATATGCTACAAAGGAAAAAGATGTGTGTCAGGCTATTTCTCCAGTGCTTATCTCAACTACTTATGAAGATGAAATATCAGAATTCAAGAAGATTATTCGGTATTCCTTTGATAAGGTATTTTCTAAATGTTTAGTAGTAGTAAATCTATCAATGAGTTACACAGAACAGTGGATTCAAAGACAAGAGAGTCTTTATGAGTTATTGAAATTGCGTAAAATCCTCCTTGAGCCTTACTATACATCAGGTCATGCCACGGTGAGTGAGATTATAGATTTAATTAGGGTATTAAAGCCTAAAAAAGTTATTCCTACTCATAGTTTTAATCCTGAATATTTTCATACCCTTGTTCGGGAGGCTGGTTTAGACCATCAAATTGCTGTTATTCCCTGCAGGGGTGAAATTATTAATTCAGTTAAAAGTTTATAAAGTTGTAAAGTTTATAAAGTTATAAAGTTATAAAGTTATAAAGTTATAAAGTAGAAAGTAAAAAGTAAAAACTTTATAAACTTTTAACTTTACAAACTTTACAAACTTTACAAACTTTACAAACTTTACAAACTTTACAAACTTTACAAACTTTACAAACTTTACAAACTTTATAAACTTTATAAACTTTATAACTTTATAACTTTACAAACTTTATAACTTTATAACTTTACAAACTTTATAACTTTATAACTTTACAAACTTTATAACTTTATAACTTTATAAACTTTATGAACTTTATGAACTTTTCCCCTTTGATGAGGTTTTAATATGGCTTATAAGTCACTACATGAATTTATAGAGGAACTTGAAAGGGTAGGGGAGTTAAAGCGGATAAAGACTAAAGTTAGCCCTATTCTGGAAATAACCGAGATTACAGACAGGGTATGCAAAAATCAAGGTCCGGCATTATTATTTGAAGAAGTAGAGGGATATTCCATTCCGGTGCTTATTAATGCCTTTGGTTCAATGGAAAGGATGGCAAAAGCGTTAGGGGTAAATGATATCAACAATCTCGCCGCTGAGATTGAAAGTTTAATAAAGCCTGAAATTCCTGATACTTTCATAGATAAACTTAAACTAATCCCTAAGGTCTCTCAACTTGCTTCATTCTTTCCTAAAAAGGTTTCTACCGGACTATGCAAAGAGGTAACCAAAGATAACTTAGATTTCCTGCCCATATTAAAATGCTGGCCCGAAGACGGCGGACGATTCCTTACCCTTCCTATTGTTATTACCAAAAACCCTCAGACTGAAATTCGTAATCTCGGAATGTATCGAATGCAGGTATATGACTCAAAGACCACAGGTATGCACTGGCATCCACATAAGGTTGGGGCTAAACATTATCAGCTTTATAAAGAATTAGGCGAAAAAATGCCTGTAGCTGTATGTCTGGGAGGCGACCCGGCTATTACTTATGCGGCTACCGCACCTTTGCCGGATGATATAGATGAATTGCTATTTGCCGGATTCCTGCGAAAGAAACCCGTTGAGATTGTCCCCTGTGAAACAATTGATTTAGAAGTGCCGGCTAATTCGGAATTCGTCATAGAAGGTTATGTGGATCCGCAGGAAGAATGGCGATGTGAAGGACCTTTTGGTGACCACACCGGTTATTATTCACTTGAGGATAACTTTCCTGTATTCCATATTACCGGCATTACCCATCGAAAAAATCCCATCTATCCTGCCACTATAGTTGGCAAACCACCAATGGAAGATTGCTTTATGGCAAAAGCTACAGAACGGATATTCCTACCTTTGATAAAACTTATCCTGCCGGAGATAATAGATATAAACCTACCAATTGAAGGGGTATTTCATAATTTGGCTTTGGTGTCGATTAAAAAAAGTTACCCTGGACAGGCAAAAAAGGTGATGCATGCCTTGTGGGGTTTAGGGCAATTAATGTTCACCAAAATAATTGTAGTAGTAGATGAGAATGTAGATGTGCAAAATGGACAAGAGGTTATCTGGCGTATGGGAAATAATGTTGACCCAATGCGTGATTTTGTCTTTGTTGAAGGACCTGTGGATACATTAGACCATGCTGCACCTTATTCCGGTTTTGGCTCTAAAGTCGGTATTGATGCTACGCGTAAGTTAAAAGAAGAAGGATTTAACCGCCCTTGGCCAGAAGAGATAAAGATGTCAAAAGAGGTAAAAAAGAAGATAGATAGCATCTGGCATGAGTTGTTTAAATAGATATAAATAAATTAGTAATCGGTCAGTTACGCGGGGGTTGTTCTTCTTGCTCGGTTAAAAATAACCCCGTGTAACTGACCGATTACAAAAATTCTCGGTTAGTCTCTTGACAAAATCACTCAAATAGGTTAAAATAAGTATGGAATAGAGAGGAATATTATGGAGAGGAATAGTAATAGTAAATTAGAGGAAATGGTCACACTTCTTTCCGAGATGGGAAGTGTATTGGTTGCCTATTCGGGAGGAGTGGATTCTACATTGGTGCTTAAGGTAGCCAGGGATGTGTTAGGAGAGAAGGTATTGGCAGTAACAGCTAACTCTCCTCTTTATCCTGCCGCAGAGATTGAGACCGCAAAGGCAATGGTCAGGGAATTAGGTGTCCGGCATCTAATTATTGACTCGGATGAGTTAAAAATACCTGGTTTTGCTGATAACCCGAGGAATAGGTGTTACCTCTGCAAAACAGAGTTGTTTGGCAGACTGAAGCAAATAGCTTGTGAGGAGGGGTTAAACTATATTCTGGATGGTTCAAATGCCTCGGATACTACTGATTTTCGTCCAGGCAGGGAGGCGGCTAAGGAATTTGGTGTGCGGTCTGTATTGGAGGAGGTTGGCTTAATTAAAGATGAAGTACGGAATTTGTCAAAGAAATTGAAATTGCCTACCCATGACAAACCATCTACTGCCTGTCTTGCCTCCAGATTTCCTTATGGTAAACGAATTACATCTGAGGCGCTAAAAATAGTTCAGACAGCAGAGGATTTCATCAAAAAGATTGGAATATCACAGGTACGGGTAAGGCACTACGAAAATTTCTGCCGAATTGAGGTAGATAAGCAACAGATGCACCTGTGTCTGGAAAATCAGGAGGCAATAGTAAAAAAACTTAAACAACTTGGATATACTTATGTTACCCTTGATTTGGAAGGGTATCGAACAGGGAGTATGAATGAGTAAAATAATGAAAGAGGGTAAAGTTATTTCAGTTAATATTAGTCCTGGCAAAGGGGAGAAGAAAACCCCTCTTTGTGGAAGCGGTGAGCTTATTGCCGGTCATGGATTCAAAGACGATGGACACAGCGGTAATTGGCATCGGCAGGTAAGTCTGCTTGCTATTGAGTCAATTGAGAAGATGCGTAAAGCAGGTTTAGAAGTTGGTTGTGGTGACTTTGCAGAAAATATTACTACCTCTGAAATAGACCTGCCTGGTTTGAAGATTGGACAACTGATAAAAATCGCTGAGACAATAGTGCTAAAAGTTACTCAAATCGGGAAGGTTTGTCATAATAGATGCGCAATTTATTATCAGGCTGGTGATTGCATTATGCCAAAAGAAGGGATATTTGCTGAGGTAATTTCTGGAGGAAAGATTAAGACTAATGATAAAATCACAATAGAGGAATAAAGATAAATGAAGGGATAGTAAGCATTCGCGTGCCAAGATAAGCTCTTTGAACACTAATTGACTGAAAGGAGTCAATCATCGCAAATATCTGTCAGCGATGTAGTTTATGGTTCGACAAGCTCACCATGACAAGCAATGTCACCCTGAGCTTGTCGAAGGGGTGAAGCCACTTGACAAATTCCGCTATAGGCGGGAGAGACGAACGAGCAGACCGTAACGAAAGTGAACCTATATGTAGCCTCGTAAACTTAGTTGAGAAAGACGAGCCTGTGAATGCTGGGCGAAGTCAGTAATCTATCTGAAGAGGCAGATAAAAGCAAGATAGATTTTCTTCGGGGTATCAGGGGTGGTATGCTTGGAAAGGGGTTGAAGGGAACTTGGGAGAGCCTATTCTGCACTTTAGAGAGCAAGCGACGGAGTTTGACTCAGAGTAAAACTGAATCCTATAAGGGAAAATCGAAGTGGAGGAAGGCAGAAAGGCAGTCGGAGGAGCTTATAGTAGCGAAGAGGATAGGGACAACATAACCCTATCGGAGCGAAGGGGCTCTGCTTTAGTCGTGTTTCTGAAGGAGGGAGAACAGGTAAATTGGGAAACCTAAAACTACCATTATGTTAGGAACTTCGGAAGAAACTATACCTTAAAGCCAAGTTTGAGGGCGAATGCTTTAGGGTGATAGACTATCGGAAAGCCGTGTGAGGGAGAACTTCACGCACGGTTTGATGAGGGGGTGCTGGAAATAGGATAACGGTTGTAGTGTTAGTAGTTGCGTGCATCGAAAGCCCAAGAACAGCTCTATTACTACGCCAGTGCTCTACTCTACAATGAGGTGGTTAATATTACGAATATTTTATCATAAGTATTAAAATAATGCTGTTAGCAATTTTTTAAAAGTGGACTAAATTCAGTTCTTCATAGAATATGAAACATTCATGTCGACTTAGTCGGCACAAATGAGAATGAAAATTGGGTGTAGACAAGGAAATGTGTAATAGGGCATGATTTTCATGATTAGATAGATTCCTATGATAAATCAATGTAATCATTTAAATCAGGTAAATCATGGTATCTTACACATTGGTATTTTCAGATGAAAAAAATCGGAAATGAGTAAAAGCTGATTTTTAAGGAATTAATTTATGTTTGTAGGGAACTTTCAGGAAGGTTTTTCTCTTTGTAGCAATAATGCCAAATAACAAGAACAAGAGAAGTGGACGCTTTATGTACTACTACTATTTTCAATAATTATTTTAGGATTAGAAGAGTTCACTTTTAATTCGTAAATGACAATTTAAAAAAAGTTATTGATAAAAAACTAATTTGTATGCTATACTATACTTTACTTTAGCAAAAAAAGTTTTACAAAAAAGTACAAAGTCTCAAGGAATAGTAGAAAATAGAAAATAGAAAGTAGAAATTAATACAACCCGTTATATTTTCCCAATTTCCATTTTCTAATTTCTAATTTCCATTTGTATTTTCGTGCCTTTGTGGTTAAAAATCTTAATTTGCGGAGGGATTTTTAAAATGAACGGGAAAAGTATTATGAATAAGGTTTTTAGGGTTTGTTGGATTTTAGAGACTTTGGATTAAATGATGTAATGGGTCAGTCTTCGGGGGGAATATGGAAAAATGTATCAACAGGATTCAAGGGGTTGAGGGGTCGAGGGGGCAAGTGGAATAAGGAAAAACAAACACTCGAACCCTTGAACCCTCGAATCCTGGACCCCTTCCTCCC
>JBDRHR010000142.1:0-8428 GCA_043816605.1 Nitrospirota bacterium | reverse complement strand
GGGAGGAAGGGGTCCAGGATTCGAGGGTTCAAGGGTTCGAGTGTTTGTTTTTCCTTATTCCACTTGCCCCCTCGACCCCTCAACCCCTTGAATCCTGTTGATACATTTTTCCATATTCCCCCCGAAGACTGACCCATTACCCACTCCCCAAAATTTTTCTTTACATTTTCCATAATTTATGCTATAATAAACTAAGTTTAGAAGTTTAGAACTTCGGTAATGAAAGATAATATTAATTTTGGATTGGGAATTTTTTTAATCCGCAATTTTCAATCCAAAATCCAAAATCAAAAATCCAAAATGAAAAATGGAGGTAACTATGTGTAGAATTATAGCCATAGCTAATCAAAAAGGCGGCTGTGGGAAGACAACAACTGCGGTAAATTTGGCTACTGCGTTGGCTGTCTTAAATCGCAAGGTGCTACTTATTGACCTTGACCCACAAGGAAATGCCTCTATTCACATGGGCATTAAAATATATGATTTAGAAAGGTCAATGTATGATGTCTTAGTTGACTCGGAGAGAATGATAAAAAGTGTAATTATGCCTACTGAGATTAACGGACTGGATATAGCCCCTGCAAATATTGAACTTTCCGGTGCAGAGATTGAATTGGTCAATGTTATTGGACGGGAAGCAGCATTTAAAGATAGCCTGGATAATATAGATAAGGAGTATGATTACATCCTTATTGATTGCCCGCCGTCTCTTGGACTTTTAACCTTAAATGCCCTTAATACGGCTCATGAGGTTATTATTCCGGTTCAAACAGAATACTTTGCTTTAGAGGGAATGCGAAAACTATTAAAGACGATTGATGTTGTGACTAAAAGGTTAAATCATAACCTTATCATTGCAGGGATACTTCCAACTATGTATGATGCGAGAACAAAATTAAGTGAAGAGATTTTAAAAAAGATTAAAGAACATTTTAAAGATAAGGCATATAAAACCAAGATTCGCAAGAATATCCGATTAGCTGAGGCACCATCTTTTGGTCTTCCTATTGAAAAATATGCCCCGCATTCCTTTGGAGCTCAGGATTACCATAAATTAGCAGAAGAGGTGATTGGTTATGAGTAGTAGGGCAGTTTTAGGTAAAGGTGCAGAATCTGTATTTGAGATTACAAAATTTGAGAAAAAAGAACCCAAATTTAAATCTATTAGACAACCTAAATTTAAGACCTTTGAAGTAAAATTATCAATCCTGCTTCGTGATGACCAACTGGAGCATCTGACAAATTTAGAGTGGCAGATAATGAGAAAACGCTCCTCAGGAAATAAAAAAGAAAGAATTACTAAAAACTCAATTATCAGGGCATATATTGATATTCTAAGCAGTGTAGAGATAGATAAATCAGAGATAAGTGATGAGGCAGATTTGCTCAGAAGACTAAAAAGCAAACTGCAAGTAATTCAGTAGAGGGAAAAAATGCCAAAACTATCCATAAGTAAATTTACCCAGATTTTAATAGAAAGAAGTTTAATTTCTCATGAAGATTTGAATAAGGCTATGCTGCAACATGAGGAAGAAGGAATTTCTTTAGACGAGGCATTGGCTGAATCTTCTCTGATTGAGAAGAACAAACTGATGCAAATTAAGGCAGAATGTCTTAATTTAGAATATGTAGATTTAGCCAATAAAATAGGCTATGAAGAATATGCCAGAATTGTGCCGGAACCAATGTGCCGAAGGTATCAGTTGATTTGTATTAATAAAGTAAAACAGCGGTTAATTCTGGCGATGGCAAATCCATTAGATGTTTTTGCCATAGATGATGTCAGGTTAAGAATAGGTTGTGCGGTCGAACCTGTGTTAAGTTATGAAGGTGATATTAAAAAGGCAATAATCAAAATTTATGGAGAAAGTTCATGGCAAGACTTAATTAATAAGGTAGAAGATGAGAAGGTAAGTGTAGTAAAAGAAGAGGGGAAAGAAGAAACACAGGTAGTTATTGATGCTCCATTGATTAAATTAGTTGACCAGCTTATCGCTCAGGCAGTTGAGCGTAAGGCAAGCGATATTCATATTGAACCTTTTGAGAGGGACTTAAAGATTCGCTATCGGATAGATGGAATAATGCAGGAGGTAATGTCTTTATCTATGGAATTACAACCATCTATTACCTCAAGAATTAAGATAATGGCAAGTTTGAACATTACTGAAAAACGACTGCCACAGGACGGCAGAATAATGCTCAAGATAGGAAATAAGAATATAGACTTAAGGGTTGCTGTCCTTCCTACTATTTTGGGAGAGAATGTCGTCCTTCGTATTTTAGACCGCAAGTCGGTTTTAATAAATTTTGAACAAATTGGTTTTCCACCTGACATTGAGACTAAATTTAAGCAAGAAATTAAACGCACAACAGGCATTATTTTAATTACAGGACCTACCGGAAGTGGAAAGTCCACTACACTTTATGCTATGCTTAATACCCTTAATTCGAGCACAAAAAAAATTGTGACTATTGAAGACCCGGTAGAATACTATTTGCACGGAATTAATCAGGTGCAGACAAATTCTAAGGTAGGATTAACCTTTGCCGTTGGACTCAGGGCTTTTTTCAGACAGGACCCGGATATAATGATGGTAGGGGAGGTTCGTGATGTAGAGACAGCCAAGGTAGCTATTGAAGCCGCATTAACCGGACATCTGGTCCTGAGCACCCTCCATACAAATGACGCCCCGAGCTCAATAACAAGACTTATAGAAATGAATGTTGAGCCATTTCTTGTTGCCTCGTCTATAAATTGTGTTTTAGCCCAAAGATTGGTCAGGAAAATTTGTCCTTATTGTAAAATATCCATAGAACCCGAGCCTGAAATTCTAAAGGTATTGGATGAATTTGGTATTTCTACTTCTATTAATTTAGCCAAAGGAACAGGATGTTCACAATGTAATAATACCGGTTATAAAGGTAGGGTTGGGTTATTTGAATTGATGGTAATGTCGCCGGAGATAGAAAAATTGGTTTTAAAGCGGGCTACTGCAGGAGAATTATTAGGAGTAGCTAAAACTCAAGGACTAAAAACACTTAAAGAAGATGGCTTACTTAAGGTCGCTCAGGGAATAACTACATTAGAGGAAGTGCTCAGGGTTACCTATACTTAAAGGGGTCAAGAAGATATGGCTTTGATAGAAAAACTTAAAAAATATTTTAAACCAAGACAAGAGGTGGCTTTTGCTTTTTTGTTTGGTTCTCAATCAACAGGTAAAGCGAATAAACTATCCGACATAGATATCGCTGTGTATTTTTATCCAAAACAACACTACCCATTAAAGTATGAAGAGGAAGTTTTTTATGAATATGAAGATAAAATCTGGGGTGATTTAGAGAAACTTCTGAATAATGAAGTAGAATTGCTTGTTTTAAACAGGGTAAGTGCCTCTGTTGCCGCCAGTGCGATTAGAGGTATACCCTTATTGATAAACGATTGGGGATTATATTTAGACTTTATGCTGATTATTACCTCCGTGGCAATAGATTTCCGTGATATGCTAATTAGAGATTTCTTGGAGAGGCAAAAGGGATGAAGGAAGAATTAAAAGAAAGATTAATAAAACATATAGATTATCTTGCCCAGGAAATGGAAGACTATTCCATTTTTGAAACGCTCACATGGGAAATCTATAACACGCAAAGAAGTCAACGAAGGGATGTAGAAAGATGGATAGAAAACCTTATAAATTCTCTAATTGATATCTCAAAATTGATTCTCACCGCTGAAGGTATAAAATCTCCAGAGACCTATCGTGAAATAGTATCTTTTTTATCCTTAGTAAAGGGATTTAACAAAGAAGAAATTGAAAAATTATCACAATGGGTAAAGTTAAGAAATATCGTTGTTCATGAATATCTGGACATAAGATGGGTTTCAATAAAGAAGTTTATTCAGGAAACTGAACCTTTGTATAAAAACTTCCTTCAGAATGTAAGGAAATATCTTAAAGAACAGTTAAAAGAGACAAAAGAGGAAATGGGTTATGAAAAAAGAGATTAAAAAAGTAGAAAATACATTTAAAACACTTTGTGAAATTGGGAAAGATTTGTCCGCTACTATGGATTTAGACGAACTTCTAACTAAAATCATGGAAGGTGCAAAACAAATCTGTGATGTAAAGGCAGACTCTATCCTTCTACTTGATAAGAAGAAGAATGAACTCTACTTTAGAATAGCCTTAGGCGAAAAAGGTGAGGAAATCAAAAAGATTGTTTTACCGATAGGAGAAGGGATTGCCGGCTGGGTGGCAAAAAGTGGACAACCTTTGATTATTAATGATGTTAGTCTTGACCCAAGATTCTCTAAAAAGGTGGATGAAACAATAAAACTTGAAACTAAATCAATTCTATGTGTGCCTATAAAATTTAAAGAGGAAATTTTGGGTGTCCTTGAGGTTTTGAATAAATCCAATGATGAGGAATTTACAAACGAGGATTTACAATACATTACCGTATTAGCCTCACAAGCGGCAATAGCCTTGAATAATTCCCAGTTAATGGATGAACTGCATAATTTCTTTATTAATACGATTGAGATCTTAGTTATGGCAATTGAGGCACTGGAACCAGAATCAAAAGGACACGCAGTTAGAGTAGCCCGATTATCTACGGCTATGGCTCGCCAGCTAAAATTTAATAAGAAGGATTATGAAAACCTGTATTATGCGGCTTTAATCCATGATATTGGCAAACTTAAGATAGAGGAACCAAAACAATTACATCCTATTATTGGTGCAGAGATGGTTAAACCGATAAAATTACTCCACGGCACTATCCTTTTAATTAAATCTCATCACGAACGCTATGATGGAAAGGGTTATCCTGAAGGATTGAAAGAAAATGCGATTCCCATAGGTGCAAGCATCTTAGCCATAGCTGAGGATTTTGAAGAACAACTCCTGAGCATGAAAATCAGGGATAGGAGTGCATTTGCGGAGTTGAAGAAAAAATTCTTATCTGATGCCAATATACGATTTAATCCAGAGGTCGTTTCTGCCTTTGAAGAGGTAATGACTTTGCCTACGGATATTTATGATTTTCTGTGATTGAGATAAAACGGAGATTCCCCTCTACCATTAACAAATCCCTTTTAAAATGAACAAGGGACAACTTTAAACCTCCAAATGTAGCTACGAATATTTTATCATAGTATTAAAATAATGCTTGATAAATTTCATATATTCTTCAGGTACTCAACATAACCCTGCCCAAACAATTGTAGTTAGTAAAAATCTGCCAATTCTTCATATCTTTTATGTTTTCAAATAGTTAAATGGTATTTTATGTACTCGGCTGGGAGGAAGTTCCGATATATAAGACATAGTCTAATTAATAATACTATAAATTGGGGGACTGAAAAAGATGAAGCCGTTAAGATTAAAAAACTATTTAAGTGACAGGGATATAATAAAATTATTACCAATGTCAAGGGTTACATTTTATAGGTGGGTTGTAGTTGGAAAGTTTGGTAATTTAGTTAAAAGCGTTAAAAAAGTTTTTTGTTGAAGAATAGAAGATACCAGATTATAAAAATGGAGAAAATGATGAGCAATTTAATCTTAAGGTTATTAACTTCTGATAATATATCTTATGTAAACTTGAAGCCATGTATTTTTTATTCTTTAGGGTAATCAATGCTAAAGCCCAAATTTTTGGAAGGTTTTCCCTCCTCCGCTCTAAAGAGCGGAGTTATTGTCTCTATTCCTCATTTCTTCTTTTTAATAACTCCGCCATTTATGGCGGAAATGCAGGCAACACAACTAACATGGCTTTAGCCTTGACAATCAGGCAAAAACTTTATAGAAATTGTATTAGTTATCGGTGGAAATCCAGCAATTCTAATTTTGAAAAAGTATAAGACTAAGGAAAAGTAGGAAAAAGTTTAGAGCTTAATTTAGAGGATTCCTTCATTATTCAATACTATCTCCTTTTTTTAGTTTTCCGTTTCTCCATCTTCTCCCTTTCTCCTTTTCTTACACAATTTCTGTCATAATTAGAATTGCTGGTGGAAATTCGTAACCGCTGCATTAAATTCCTTTTATCTTGTCCAATTGCAACAATTTAGAGAGGAAAAATAATGAATAAAGAAGTTGAAGAATTATTATTGAAGTTGAACGATACCAGTATAAAAAAAATTATCTGTCATCAAAATGGTAGTGGTAAAATGCAATAAATTTCCTCTACTCCCCTTCCCTATTACTAATCCACTTGTGATTTAAAAAAATGTTGACAAATAACTAATTTTTAGTATAAACTATATTGAAAGAAAATAATAAAATTAAAAGAAATCATAGGAAAAAGTTTTTGATATTACCCGAAAAGAAAAAAGGAGAAGATAAAATGGTAGAAAAAAGATTGACTGAATTAAATTTTGGGAAATTGTGTCAGCAGAGGTTTTTCCCATCCCCTACGGCATGGGAGGACCAGGTAATCTATTTTTTGATGTTAGACAGGTTTTCTGATGGCAAGGAAAATGGATACATAAATAATGATGGAAAAACGGTTACCACGGGAACAACACCGCTCTACAGTGATACTGACAGAGGAAATGCCACAAAAACAAAGGAAGATTGGCAAAAGTGGTTCAATGCCGGTGGCAAATTTGTTGGAGGAAACCTGAAAGGGCTGGAAAGCAAGATTGGCTATTTGAAGCAACTTGGCATAACCGCTATCTGGATAAGTCCTATTTTTAAGCAGGTAGCTTTTGAGGAAACTTATCATGGTTATGGCATCCAGAATTTCCTCGATATAGACCCACATTTTGGCACACGAGCGGATTTGAAAAGTTTAGTAAAAACTGCTCATAAAAATGGTATTTATGTAATTCTGGATGTTATTTTAAACCACACGGGTGATGTATTTGAATATGATGCTGACCGCTATAACTGTCATGAGGAAAATGGTAAACGGGTATGTGACCCACCCTGGGATGGAAATCCTTATCGAGTCAAAGGATTTAGAGATAAGGCAGGAAAGCCGACCATACCGTTTGGTCAAGTCAATCTGCAAAAGAATCCGTCTGTTTGGCCGGATGGAGCAATTTGGCCTGCTGAATTTCAACAACTGGCTGCCTTCACCCAAAAAGGTCATATCAATAACTGGGATTACCATCCAGAGTATCTGGAAGGGGATTTTTGCAGTCTAAAAAATGTAAATCTTGGTTATGGTAGAGTAGAGAATTTTGAGGTCTCACCTGCTTTACTTGCCCTTTGTGAGGTTTATAAATTCTGGATAGCCTATGCTGATATTGATGGATTTCGTATTGATACGGTCAAACATATGGACATTGGTGCTACAAGATTTTTTGCCTCGGTAATCCACGAATTTACGCAAGATATAGGTAAAGAAAATTTTTATCTGATAGGCGAGATTACTGGAGGAAGAAATATGGCATTTGTCATTATGGAGGAAACAGGTCTGAATGCCGCCTTAGGCATAGACGATATTCCGGATAAATTAGAATATCTGGTTAAGGGATATCGCCATTCAGGTGAATATTTTGACTTGTTCAGGAATTCCCTGCTTATCCAAAAGGAATCCCATATTTGGTTCAGAAACAAGGTTGTAACTACCTTTGACGACCATGATCAGGTACGCAAAGGGGTTAATAAAGCCCGCTTTTGCTATGATGAAATTCCAGGTCAACAAAATTATAGGGTAGTCCTGAATGCCATGGCATTAAATGCCACTACAATGGGTATTCCCTGTATCTATTATGGGACTGAACAGTATTTTAATGGGCATGGCAATAACGACCGCTACATACGGGAATCGATGTTTGGTGGTGAGTTTGGTGCATTTGAAACAAGAAGCAGACACTTCTTTAATGAAAATAGCCCTGTATATAAAGAATTAGCTAAAATTTTGGAAATCAGGAAGGAGAAAATTGCCTTGCGTCGGGGTCGCCAGTATTTACGCCTTATTTCAGGAAATGGAATAGATTTTGGTTTTCCAACTATGATTGGTTCTGAAATACGCTCAGTTGTTTCCTGGTCACGCATCTTCAATGTTCAAGAAATACTCTGTGCTATAAATACAGACTATTTTCAATCTAAAACAGCCTGGGTAAAAATAGACAATTACCTACATAAACCGGGGGATAGATTGAAATGTATTTACTCCACAGATAAAAACCAAATTAACAAAGAGGTAACCGTTGAGGATAAAAATGGTAACTGTGTTTTAATCACAACTCCTCCTGCCGGATTTGTTATTTATGAATAAGAAGTGAACTTAATCGTGAATGTAAACTGTAAAATGGATAATGAAAAATTGAAAATTATGTAATGGGTCACTGAATTGGGATATTATACCAATTTCACTAAATTTTTGCCTAATAAGGTATGAAAATAATGCCACCCCTTCGGGGTTTAATTGTAATTGTTTAACAATTGCTATAATAATGTCATCCCTTCGGGATTAA
>JBDRHR010000141.1:0-7312 GCA_043816605.1 Nitrospirota bacterium | reverse complement strand
CCCATATTTTTCAATGGACTGAACGCTTATTTCCCCTTTAAGTCACTACCTTAAATTGTCCAGCAATATTTGTGGGTAAAGATAAGTTTATTAAGGGGGAATATGACACAACCCCGTTTTATTCCCCCTTAAAAAAGGGGGTTAGGGGGTTGTTCTCCCACGCGTAACTAACCAATTATGTTAAATCCCCAATATTCCATCATTCCACTATTCCAATGACAAGATGATGTTCCCTTGCCATTGGAGATTAATATATCTTTGAATGCAACTTAGTATCCGTTCAGGAATCCCGAATCCCGCTAAACATAATCCTTCTCACCAATAACTGACCGATTACGCCACACAACAAGAAGTAAATGTTGCAATTCCGATAGAAGTATGTTATAATTGAACAGGGTTACAAAATAGGGCAAACCAAAAACCCGAAGGGGTGACATTATTGTAGAAAGGTGAGTTTCAAGATGTTAAAATTATTAGCTCCGGCAAAAATAAATTTATTCTTGAATGTCCTCGGAAAAAGGCAAGATGGATACCATGAGTTAGAAACTATCTTGCAAAAGATAGAATTGTATGACACCGTTATTTTAGAGGAGAAAGAAGAGGGAATTGAGTTAGAGTGTCATCAGGTGCCGGGTGCAGAAAACTTATCCTATAAAGCCGCAAGCCTCTTAAAACAAGAGTTGAAGATAAAAAAGGGGGTGAAAATAAGGATTGAGAAAAATATCCCCATTGCCGCAGGATTAGGCGGAGGAAGTTCTGATGCCGCTACCACATTAATTGGCTTAAATAAATTATGGGAAATTGGGTTATCTCAAAATGATTTAATTCGTCTTGCCTCTAAATTAGGTGCTGATGTGCCTTTTTTTATCAATGATTCCGGATTGGCTCTTGGAACAGGGATTGGCACAATTATTACTCCTTTATCGGACTTACCTCCATTCTGGTTAGTTATAATCTGCCCTGAAATAAAGATTTCTACGGCTAAAGTATATGAAGGTTTAAATTTTATGTTGACAAATGAGCCTATAAATAGTAAAATAATAAAGGCTGTTATTAAAGAAGGGAATATAGAGAAAATTTCAAGGTTGCTGTCCAACACATTAGAAAGGGTTGTACTTCCTCAATATCCGATGATTAAAAGATTAAAAGAAGAACTTCTTCATGCCGGTGCTCTGGGTGCGTTAATGTCAGGTAGCGGCTCAACAGTCTTTGGAATTGCCAGAACAAAGATAGAGGCAGACAATATTTATAATAAATTACAAGGAGGTGGAGAGGTAATCTTTGTGACAAAAAGTGCTTAGGAAGAGCAGAAGAGCAGAAGAGCAGAAGAGCAGAAGAGCAGAAGAGCAGAAGAGCAGAAGAGCAGAAGAGAGGAGAAGACAATATAATTTAACTTCCAACTTCTAACTTCTAACTTCTAACTAAAAGAGGTGGACTAACAAATGGACATTACTAACATTCGCGTTAAACGAATAGAAAATGATTCGAAGTTAAAGGCATGGGTTTCGGTAACATTTGACGATGTATTTGTGGTACATAACATTAAAATTATTCAAGGGCAAGATGATATGTTTATCGCTATGCCCAATAGACTTACTAAGGATGGGGTACTAAAAGATATTGCTCATCCCATTAGTACTGAATTTAGACAGCAATTGCAGAATAAGGTAATAGAGGCATATCAACAAGCAGAGCAGGTTGTTTAGACTGTAGGCTGAAGGCTGTTAGTTTTGCAGACAGACTGTGAAAGTTAAGTTCGTGTTTCTGATTCTTTGCCCTACAGCCTAAATACCTACAGCCTATTCACCTTTCGTAATATTCTATATTGGGGTGTCGCCAAGTTGGTAAGGCACGGGAATTTGGATCCCGCATTCGAAGGTTCGAGTCCTTCCACCCCAGCTTAAAAATCAAAATTCAGGAGGCAGAAAGTAAAAGGCTGAAGGCTGAAGGCTGAAGGCTGAATAGTTACAAAATGGATAATTCTAATTTAGCCATAATTGTCTTAGCCGCAGGTAAGGGAAAAAGGATGAAGTCTGATTTGGCTAAGGTACTTCATAAAATTTGCGATAAGCCAATGATAGATTATGTCTTGGATACTATATCCTTTTTTTTGCCTGCAAAAATTGTTGTTGTGGTTGGACATCAGGCAGAAAAAGTAACTAAACTACTTAAAGATAGAAAAGTAATCGTAGTCCTTCAAAAAGAATTATTAGGGACAGGACACGCGATAGCTCAAACAGAAAGGGTATTGTCTGATTTTAAAGGGGATATTTTAATAATTTGCGGCGATACCCCTTTATTAAAAAGAACCACATTGGAAGGATTAATTCATAGTCATCAACAGTCTGAGGCAACAATTACAATTCTTACGGTAACCTTAGATGACCCTGCAGGATATGGAAGGGTAGTTATAGATTCCGAAGGTCGGGTATGTAAAATCATTGAGGATAAAGACGCTACTCAACAAGAAAAGGCGATTAAATTAGTCAATACAGGAACTTATTGCTTTAGGGGTAAAAAATTATTTGCGGCTCTGAAAAAACTAAGTAATAACAATAAACAAGGTGAATTTTACTTGACAGATGTAGTTGAAATTCTAAAGAAAGAAGGGGAGAAGATAGTCGCTCTTGAAGCCCCTGACCCAATTGAGGTAATGGGTATAAATACACAAGAGGATTTGAGGAAGGTTGAGAATATAATTATCAATTAACAATTATCAATTAATAATTAATAATTGATAATTATATTAAGGGGGTAATGGCAGATGGCAGGAATTGATGCTTTGCGGGTGTTTTCCGGGAACGCTAATCCAATGTTAGCCAAAGAAATATGTGATTATTTGCAAATTCCAATGGGAGAGATAGAAGTAAGTTCCTTTGCGGATGGTGAGGCATGTGTCCATATTAATGAAAATGTAAGAGGTAGCGATGTTTTTATTATCCAACCTACCTGTCCACCGGTAAATCAGAATGTAATGGAACTTTTGATTATGATTGATGCCTTTAGTCGGTCATCTGCAAGACGAATTACAGCCGTTATCCCATATTATGGCTATGGTCGTCAGGACCGAAAGGCACAACCAAGGGTACCCATTACTTCTAAATTAGTTGCAAATCTTATTACGACCGCAGGGACAGATAGACTTTTAACTATGGACCTTCATGCAGGCCAAATACAAGGCTTTTTTGACATACCTGTTGATAATTTATTTGCTACACCAATAATAGTTGACTATTTCAAAGAGAAGAATATGAAAGATTTAGTTTTAGTTTCCCCTGACCCTGGTGGTGTAGAACGAACACGAGCGGTTGCCCGTAAGATTGGGGTATCAATGGCTATTATTGATAAACGCCGTGAAACAAAAAATGTGGCTCAGGTAATGAATGTTATTGGAGATGTTGAAGGTAAAAATTTACTTATCTTAGATGATATAATTGATACCGCAGGAACATTGGTTGAGGCAGTTAATGCCTTGAAACGAAATGGGGCATTAGATATTTATGCCTGTGCTACTCATCCGGTATTGTCTGGTCCGGCAATTGACCGAATTAATGATGCCCCTCTTAAAGAGGTGGTAGTAACTAATACTATCCCACTGGGAGAAAAGGCTTTAAAAACTGAGAAGATTACAGTTCTTTCTGTAGCTAAACTATTAGGTGAAGCCATAAAAAGAATTAATCAGGAAACATCAGTTAGTTCGTTGTTTATTTAAAAATAAGACATATAGGTTCTATTTCCTATAAGTCCTATTTTATTATACGAGGAGGTTTAAATGAAACAAATACCATTAGAAGCTAATACAAGAAGTGATGTCGGCAAAGGATATTGTCGTAGATTAAGGGTCAAAGGACTTATGCCGGGAGTCCTTTATGGTGGAGGAAAGGAAAGTATTCCTGTTGAATTAAAGTCGGCAGACCTGATTCATATCCTCCGTGAAGGTGGTGAGAATGTGCTTATTAATTTCACATTGCCTGATTTACCTCAGGAAACTGTGATTTTAAAAGAAAAGCAAAGGCATCCCTATAAAAACTTTTTATTGCATGCTGATTTTTGCAGAATATCGCTAAAGGAAAAACTTACTGTGACTGCACCTATAGAATTAATAGGGACGGCTAAGGGGGTTAAAGAAGGCGGTATTTTAGAACAAGTTATGTGGGATGTAGAAATTAGTGCCCTTCCCCAATACATCCCGGAGAGCATTAAGGTAGATGTGACTAAATTAGAAATAGGAGCAACTGTCCATATTAAAGATTTAATTGCAGAAGAAGAGGTAGAAATCAAAAATGACCCTGAATTAGTCGTATTGCATATTGCCCTACTTAAAGAAGCGAAGGTAGGAGAAGGAGTTTCTGCAGAGGGAGTAGCTGAACCAGAAGTAATTAGAGAGAAGAAAAAGGTAGAAGAAGAGAAAAAATAAATAATAGCAATTTGTGTGCAATTAGATTAACTATAAGAGTTTAGTCACACAGACAAGGGGAACATAGGGAATAGGAAAGATTGTCTTTTCCTATTCCCTTAATGTTTTTGTGGCAATGTCAAACATAATCGCACAGTTTGAATAATGGTAAGCATCGCTCTATATTTGCTTGTAATACCAAGTTGCATTCAAAAATATATTAATTAGGTTGATAGGTTCAAAGTTCAAGGTTCAAGGTTGGTCACCTAATTCCTTTTCTAACCCTGAACCCTGAACCTTACAACTGTTAACCTGAGTAAATATACCTTTGATTGCAACTTAGTATAATACCAATTTCACTAAGTTTTTGCCTAATTATCAGGGCTAAAGTCCAGATTTTTGAAGGGTTTCCCCTCCTCCGCTCTAAAGAGCGGAGTTATTGTCTCTATTCCTCATTTCTTTTTTTAATAACTCCGCCATTTATGGCGGAGATGCCGGCAACACAACTAACCTGGCTTTAGCCCTGAAATCAGGCAAAAACTTTATAGAAATCGTATTACCCACAATAGCTTTTGCTAAGAGCCTATCCAAAAAGTTGGAAACCCGAACTTGTTCGAGATATTTTCCTTCAACCAGTTGAGGTATCCGTTGGTTTTTTCGGATAGGTAAATACATCTGTGAGAAAGATACTTGGTTCTTTTTAACCCTTGCTTTTATCATTTAAGATTTGAAGTGAATACTTCTATCATCCTCACGATGTCATTTCTTTTAAATTCAGTACCTGTAGTAATGATAGTTACTGAATA
Organism: Nitrospirota bacterium; assembly: GCA_043816605.1. Taxonomy (GTDB): domain Bacteria; phylum UBA9089; class CG2-30-40-21; order CG2-30-40-21; family SBAY01; genus JBDRHR01. Next base: position 2,110 of record JBDRHR010000141.1, on the reverse strand, counting down.
TTTCTCTTTTGCCTCGATTATTTCAATTGTCCCTATTTTTTGTCCTTCTTTTACCCCAAGAGATAAACCGGTTTCCGGGTCAGTTAATTCTTCGCCTGTAGTCCAGACCTCCATCTTATCTCCAATTTTAATTCCTATATCTGTGCCTGCATTTATAATCACTTCCCCATCTTTTACCGTTACAATTCTTCCTTCCCATGGTTTAGCCTTTAATTCCCCTATAATAAAATCCACCATATCTTCAATTGCCAGCCGAGTTGCCTTACCAAGTGGAGTTTTATGGAAATCAAGTCCACCAATCGTTACCTCCCCAACCTTTACCCCACCGACAATTACCACAGTATTAGCTTTTTGCTCAGTCCGATGTGATTCAATAATCTCACCAGTAGAAGCATCAAACATCCTAATATCCACCGCTACCTGTCCTGTAGCTATTCCGCCTCCTCCAAGTGTAACTCCTTTGACAAATACCCCAACGCCTTTAATTGATTCATACTGACAAAATTCAGTAACTACACCTTTAATTAAAACCTGTGCACCCAGGATTTCACCAATCAAAGCTTTAGTCTCTGATTTAATCCTGCCTTCTTTTCCTAAATCCTGCTCCTTCAACATGTCCGGCAAAGCTTTTCGTTCTAAAACGATGTACTTGCCCGTATTGTGGAGTGCGGTAGTAAGCATCTCTGCCATACCGCTGCCAATTTTTCCCTCTGCCCCTGGTGCCTTTACTTCAAAATCAAGCACCGCTACCCGTTTCTTAGGACCAAGATAGGACGTAGTGGTTAAAGTCCCTTTTTGTGTCTTTACAGGTTCCTCCTTTTTCTTTGCCTGTGTCACACAAGAAAACAGAACTATACTTAAGAAAATAACCAACCCAACGACATACCGACTAAAACCTTTTTTGTCCATTTTTCTTTACCTCCTATAGGGTTCACCGTTCAAAGTTCACCGTTCATCGTTCAAGAACCATTAACCCTCAATTCTATAATCCTGAACTCTGAACCTTGAACTTAGTGAATATCCCACCTTTATTTAACTATTTGTGTTCCAATCCCCTTATCTGTAAATAATTCCAAAAGTATGGAATGGGGGATTCGACCATCGATTATATGAGCCTTGTCAACTTTATTTGAACTGATTACGCTTTTACAAGCATTAATTTTGGGAATCATCCCTTCAGAGATACAGCCTTCGTTTATTAACAGGTCAATCTCCTCAACCCTTAAGGTAGGAATCAAGGAATTGGGGTCTTTTATGTCCTTCAAGATACCTTTAATATCTGTGAGAAGAATTAATTTCAGAGCAGATAATGTAATGGCTATTTCAGAAGCAACAGTATCAGCATTAATATTATATCGTTTTCCATCCGTTCCTACACCAATAGGGGCAATAACAGGGATAAATCCACTTTCATCAAGGGTTTCAAGTATTCTTGGATTAATTTTAGTTACCTGACCGGTCAAATTTCTGCCAGAGGTGCTACCTCCATCTGTGGTCTGGCAAGCCTCAATCAATGCTCCATCCACACCTGTCAATCCAACTGCTTGAGCACCGTGGTGATTAATTAACGACACAATTTCAGAACTTATCCGTCCCCCCAAAACCATTTCTACAATTTCCATTGTTTCTATATCGGTAACTCGAAGTCCATCAATAAACTCCGCCTCCTTACCCATTTTCTTCATCACATGGTTTATTTGCACACCTCCACCATGAACAATAACCGGTTTTGTGCCTATATATTTCAACAGAACAATATCCTGAGCAAAGCAATGTTTTAATTCTTCATCGACCATAGCCTTGCCACCATATTTAATGACTATTGTTTTACCAAAAAATGTTTTTATATAAGGCAATGCCTCTATTAAAATATTCGCTCTATTAATTAGTGATTCCATCTAAATCCTCCTGCTTGACATTTTATCATACACTAATTATCCCAGAAAGTCAACTAATTTTTAGGGTGTGTGGTAATGGGTCAGTCTTCGGGGGGAATATGGAAAAATGTATCAACAGGATTCAAGGGGTTGAGGGGTCGAGGGGGCAAGTGGAATAAGGAAAAACAAACACTCGAACCCTTGAACCCTCGAATCCTGGACCCCTTCCTCCC
>JBDRHR010000140.1:0-23122 GCA_043816605.1 Nitrospirota bacterium | reverse complement strand
TCGAATTACTCACACCCATAGCCATGGAGAAAGAGGTACGATTTGCCATTCGGGAAGGCGGACATACCGTAGGGGCGGGTGTGGTTACAGAGGTAATTGAGTAGATAGTCAGGTAGACCTATAGGTCATATATGTCCTATAGGTCTTATATTTCTTGAAGTGGAAAGAGGTCTTAAATGGCACAAAAAATTAGGATTAAGTTAAAGGCATATGACCATAGACTTTTAGATTTGTCGGCGAAAGAAATCACATCTACAGCTAAAAGAACCGGGGCAAAGGTAGCTGGACCAATACCATTACCAACAAAGATAAGTAGATGGACTGTATTACGCTCTCCTCATGTAGATAAAAAGTCCAGGGAACAATTTGAGATGCGGATTCACAAAAGGGTATTGGATATTTTAGAGCCAACATCAGATACAGTACCTGCTCTGATGAAGATAGATTTACCTGCAGGGGTAGATGTGGAAATTAAGTTGTAAGTATAATTAACAATTATCAATTATTAATTATACTTTAGGAGAATAAAATGTCAGTAGGACTTATAGGTAGAAAAATACAAATGTCTCAAGTATTTGATGATAAGGGTGAATTTATTCCTGTTACAATTGTTGAGGCAGGACCTTGTGTCGTGGTTCAGAAAAAGACACAAGCAAAAGAAGGATATAATAGTCTCCAATTGGGGTTTACGGATATAAAAGAGACTAAGATAAATAAGCCCGTGACTGGACATTTTAAAAAGACAGATGTTAAATTCAAGCGGTATTTACGAGAATTCAGGATTTCAGATATTGATAATTACCATGAGCGTCAAGAGTTTAAGGCGGATGTTTTTAAAGAAGGTGATTATGTTGACATAAGTGGAATATCAAAGGGTAAGGGATTTGCAGGTGTGATTAAGCGGTATCATTGGAAGGGTGGAGTGGCCTCGCATGGCTCGATGTTTCACCGTGCACCAGGTTCTTTAGGTCAAAGTTCTTTCCCTTCTAAGGTTTATAAAGGACATGGACTTCCAGGACGAATGGGAGGAGAACAAGTTACCACCCAAAATTTAAAGGTGGTTAAAGTAGATACACTACAAAATAGATTGCTAATTGAAGGTGCAGTCCCGGGTAGAAAGGGAGGACTCCTGATTGTTAAAAAAGCAGTCAAAAAAGGGAAATAAATATGTATCAGATTAATTTATATAGTAAAGAAGGAAAGGTTTTAAATCAAATTCAATTGCCGGAATCGATATTTAGTCAGAAGGTATCTGAATTTGCCGTTCATGATTCTATTAAAGCATACTTAGCTAACCAACGACTTGGGACGGCGTGTACCAAAACCCGTGCTGAGGTAAGTGGTGGCGGTAAAAAACCATGGAAACAAAAAGGAACGGGAAGGGCAAGGGTAAGGAGTACGCGAAATCCTATCTGGAAGGGAGGAGGCGTAGTTTTTGGACCTAAACCACATAGCTTTAAGATTAAACTACCAAGAAAGGTTAATCAAAAGGCTCTAATAAGTGCTCTGATAGACAAAGCTATGAATGATAAAATAGTAATTGTTGATTCAATAACATTAGATAAACCAAAAACCTCAGTCATGGTAAAGATTTTAAAAAATCTAAACCTGCAAAACCCATTAATTATTTTAGATGAATCAGATACAAATTTATATCTATCCATTAGAAATTTGAAAGGCACGGATGTGATTTTAGCCTCAAATTTAAATCCATATAAAGTATTACTTCATGAAAATCTATTGTTTACAAGAGCGGCATTAGATAAATTGGAGGCAAGGCTATAATTAATTATCAATTTACAATTAATAATTAATTGTAAATTGATAATTGTAAATTGATAATTGTTAGGAGCAGAGTTTAAAATGGACAGTTTGTATCAAATTATTAGAAGACCACTTATTACTGAAAAAGGAAATATATTAAGAGAAGAAAATAAATACATCTTTGAAGTAGATATGAGAGCGAATAAGATTGAGATTAAGAAGGCTGTTGAGAAAATATATAAAGTAAAGGTGGTTAAGGTACATACATTAATTCAACAAGGTAAACCGAGAAGAGTTAGATTTGCTACAGGTAAAAGACCTGATTTTAAAAAGGCAATCGTAACTTTAAAAGAAGGAGAACTTATTTCTGCATTTGAAGCATAGAATGGAAAAATTCGAAATACGAATATCGAAATTCGAAACAAATTCTAAATTCAAAGAACCGAAATATTTCTTGTTTTGAACATTTGTATTTTGGTAATTTGATATTGTTTTGAATTTCGGATTTCGAGATTCGGATTTATAAAATTAGGAGTGTGTTATGGCGGTTAAACAATATAATCCTACCTCTCCCGGTAGACGGGGGATGAGTGGATTAACATTTGATGAAATTACTAAAAAAGGGGCAGAGCGAACTTTAGTAAAAGCTCTTCCCGGCACAGGTGGTCGGAATAATCAAGGCCGAACAACAGTTAGATTTCATGGTGGAGGACATAAACGCATCTATAGAATGATAGATTTTAAACGAGATAAATGGGATGTTGAAGCTAAAGTAGCGTCTATTGAATATGACCCAAATCGTTCGGCTAATATTGCCTTGATTCATTATATAGATGGTGAAAAAAGATATATTCTTGCACCAATAGGATTAAAAGTGGGAGATACTGTTTGTGCAGGAGAAGAGGTTGATATAAAAATAGGTAATGCCCTTCCTTTGCGGGGAATACCTGCAGGGACTAATATTCATAATATTGAATTAAGAAAGGGAAAAGGGGGACAACTTGTTCGCACCGCAGGTGTTGTAGCTCAATTAGCCGCTAAAGAGGCTGATTACGCCCATATTAAACTTCCCTCAGGTGAAGTTAGATTGGTACATATAGATTGTATGGCAACCGTAGGTCAGATAGGAAATATAGAACATGGAAATATTAATATTGGAAAAGCAGGCAGGTCACGATGGTTAGGGAAAAGACCTCATAATCGTGGAGTATCGATGAATCCAGTTGACCATCCGTTAGGTGGTGGAGAAGGGAAATCATCTGGAGGAAGACATCCATGCAGTCCATGGGGTCAACCGGCTAAAGGTTATCGAACACGAAGAAATAAACAAACAACTAAATTTATTGTCAAAAAAAGATATGCGTAAGAGGAGATAAAATATGGCACGCTCTACCAAAAAAGGACCTTATATTGATACTAAATTATTGAAGAAACTTAAAAATATGGAATCATCAGGAGAAAAAAAGGTAATTAAGACATGGGCAAGACGCTCAACTATTCCTCCTGATTTTGTTGGATATACATTAGCCGTTCATAACGGTAAAAAATTTATACCAGTATATATTACGGAAAATATGGTTGGACACAAATTAGGTGAGTTTGCACTAACTCGGACATTCAGGAGTCATGGACATCGAGCTGAACGCTCAGCCGAGGTAAAACAAGTAGCAAAAACATAATTTTCAGGGCTCATAATTGGAATGATAGAATATTGGAATGGTGAGATGGTTCGTTTTTGTTTGAAAGCTTTAAAATTGGTCATAGGGTAAAAGGTAATCAGTTACTGATTATCGATAACCCACTCGTTAGTTCAATTTGGAGAAATCATAGAAAAAGCGGTGAATAAATTATGGAAGCAAAAGCAACAGCAAAATATATTCGTATTTCAACAAGAAAAGCTAGTCAGGCGACTAAACTTATACAGGGTAAGTCTGTTAAAGAAGCGGTTAATTTACTGAAATTTACACCTAAAAAGTCTTGTCGAATACTTCACAAGGTGCTAAATTCAGCCGTAGCGAATGCTCAACAAAAAAGACTTAATATAGAACTAAGTAATTTATATATTAAAAATGCCTTTGCAGACCAGGGTCCTACTTTAAAAAGAATTCAACCGCGAGCAATGGGAAGGGCGTATCAGATTCGTAGAAGAAGCAGTCATATTACCGTGGTGGTAGAAGAATATTAATATAAGTCCTATAAGACTTATAGGACTTATATTAACAATATTAAAGGAGGGATGACAAAATGATGGATTTATGGGTTTATGTGATTTTAATGGGGTTAGTCACATTGCTTACGATTTATGAGGCGACGGGTTATTATCGGGAATATGCCAGGGGTAAAGAAAAAAAAGAGATGGTGAAATTTATTCTTAAAGTATTAGTGCTGGTTGTGTTGGTGATTTTATTGATTCAAATGGTAAACTGGGCAATTATTTTGCCTGAGTTTATTAAATCGTAAAGAATGGATTATAAGACTTATATGACCTATAGGACTTATTATCTACTACGATTATTTTGGAAAAAGGAGCATAAAGTTGGGACAGAAAGTTCATCCAATAGGTTTTCGACTAAAATATATTTACGATTGGGAATCACGCTGGTTTGCTAAGAAATCCTACACTCATGATTTAATTGAAGACCTGAAGATTCGTAAGTTTGTCAAGGCAAGATTAAAAAGGACAGGGGTTTCTAAAATCATTATTGAACGATTTGGGCAGAAAATGAGGCTTACTATTTATACCGCTCGGCCAGGAATGGTAATTGGTCGTGGAGGTCAGGATGTAGAAAAATTGCGCAACGAAATTCAAAAAATGACTAAATTTCAAATTCAGATTGATATTAATGAGATAAAGGAACCTGAGTTAGATGCCCAATTGGTTGCAGAGAATGTAGCTGTTCAGCTCGAGCGAAGGATTGCCTTTAGAAGGGCAATGAAACAGGCCGTAGTAACGGCATTGCGTCACGGAGCAAAAGGGATTAAAATTTCATGTGGAGGCAGACTTGGTGGTGCTGAAATAGCCCGAACCGAATGGTATCGTGAGGGACGAGTTCCTCTTCAAACGCTAAGAGCTGAAATTGATTATGGGATGACAGAAGCCGCTACTACTTACGGACGAATTGGAATAAAGGTATGGATATTTAAAGGAGAAATCCTTTCAGGAGAAGAAAGAGAAAAGGCAAGATTAATGGGTTTAGGCACACAATTAATGGAGGAAGAAAAGCATGTTAATGCCTAAAAGGGTTAAATATAGAAAAATTCACCGTGGAAGACGCAAAGGAATAGCCACCACAGGTTGTAACATTAGCTTTGGAGAATACGGTTTGCAGGCACTAGAACCGGGTTGGATAACCAATAGACAGATTGAAGCCGGGAGAATTGCTATCACCAGGCATGTTAAACGAGGTGGTAAAATGTGGATTAGAATCTTTCCGGATAAATCGGTAACTAAAAAACCTGCTGAAACAAGAATGGGTAAAGGTAAAGGAGCTCCTGAATTTTGGGTAGCTGTGGTTAAACCAGGTAGAATCCTCTATGAAATAGCAGGGGTAACAAAGGAATTAGCCCAAGAAGCTATGCGACTAACAGCTCATAAACTACCTATAAAAACAAAATTCGTTTCAAGGGAGATGGAATAAAACAAGTGAAAAGCTTAAAAGATTTTAGAGACTTAAAAGAATTAGATATAGACGAATTGAAGAAAAAAAGAGAAGAGTTTTTGAGTGAATTGTTAGATATACGCACTCGATTTGCTATGAAACATTTAGATAATCCAATGAAAATCAGTAAGTTGAAACATTCAGTTGCAAGGATTAATACACTTTTAAAAGAATATGAATTAGGAATAAGGGAGATACCAGTATGAGCGAACAAAAAAGAGGCTTGCCTCGTAGTGGCAGGCATGTTAAGATTGGTAAGGTGATTAGTAATAAAATGGATAAGACGATAGTCGTATCTACAATTACCACTACCCAACATCCGCGTTTTAAAAAGATTATAAAAAGAATAACTAAGTTTTATGCCCATGATGAGAAAAATATTTGTCAGATTGATGACCAGGTAAAAATTATGGAAACAAGACCTTTGTCAAAACTTAAACGCTGGCGAGTAGTAGAAATTTTAAAATAGGACATATAAGTCTTATCTGTCCTGTAAGACCTATTATTGAGGAGATACTAATTATGATTCAGGTACAAACCCGTTTAGAGGTTGCAGATAATTCAGGTGCAAGAGAAATAATGTGTATTAGAGTTTTAGGCGGCTCTAAAGTTAGATATGGATATATTGGGGATATAATTATTGCCTCAGTTAAAGAGGCTATTCCAACATCCCCTATAAAAAAGGGTGATGTGGTTAAAGCTGTAGTTGTGAGAACAAGGAAAGAGACAAGAAGAAAAGATGGTTCTTATCTTAGATTTGATGATAATGCCGCAGTGATTATTGATGAACAAAAAAATCCACGCGCGACTCGAATCTTTGGACCCGTAGGAAGAGAACTACGAGCTAAGCAATTTACTAAAATAATTACCCTCGCGCCAGAGGTGGTATAATATGTCCTATATGTCCTATAGGTCCTATTAATTGTAATTTAGGATGGTGGAAATAATTGATTAATAAAATTCATATTAAAAAAGGGGATACAATCACGGTTCTTAGTGGTAAAGACGCGGGTAAGAAAGGGAAGGTCTTGCATGTGTTTCCTGAGAAGAATAAGGCAATTGTAGAAGGGGTTAATTTTGTTAAACGTCATACACGAGGAAATCCACAAAAAGCCCAACAGGGAGGAATAATAACTCGTGAGGCGTCTATTCAGGCTTCAAATTTAATGTTTGTGTGCCCTAATTGTAATCAGCCATCAAGATTAGGAAAACTAATCTTAGCTGATGGTTCAAAGGTTAGAACATGTAAAAACTGTGATGAAGTTGTGGAGAAGAAATAATTATGATCAGGTTGAAAGAAAAATATAAAAAAGAAATACTTCCTATGCTTAAGGAAAAATTTAACTATAAAAATGATTTAGCTGTGCCCAGATTAGAAAAAATAGTTATTAATATGGGTGTTGGGGAGGGTAATGCCAATCCAAAGGCATTAGATGCAAGCATTGAGATTTTAACAACAATATCAGGACAACATCCAGTTAAAACTAAGGCTAAACAATCAATCGCAAACTTTAAATTAAGGGCTGGAATGCAAATTGGGGGTATGGTTACCTTAAGGGGAGATAGGATGTATGAGTTTTTTGAGCGATTAGTTAATATTGCCTTGCCCAGGGTAAGAGATTTTCGTGGGACACCATCTAAACTCGATGGAAGTGGAAATTATACACTCGGAATAAAAGAGCAGATTATTTTCCCTGAGGTAAATTATGATAAAATAGATAGAACTCGGGGTATGAATATTTGTATAGTAACTACCGCTAAAAGGGATGAAGAGGCTAAAGAGCTATTGTCTGCTCTTGGAATGCCGTTTAGAAAGTGAGGAAATAAAATTTATGGCTCGAAAGGCAATGATTGAAAGATGGCTGAGAATTCCTAAATTTAAAGCAAGAAATCATAATAGATGTCAATTATGTGGTAGACCAAGAGGATATTTGCGTAAATTTGGTATGTGCCGAATTTGCCTGCGAACATTAGCTCGTGAAGGTAGAATTCCAGGAGTTATTAAAGCCAGTTGGTAAATTCAGGTAGTAGGTAATTGGACACATAAGTCCTATAAGTCTTATATGTCCTATAGTCCTATTAAAGGAGTATAAAAAATGAGTATGACAGACCCTGTTGCGGATATGTTAACCAGGATTCGTAATGCTAATCATGCAGGACATGAAAAGGTTGATATTCCTGCATCTAAATTAAAAACTAATATAGCCGGTATTCTTAAAAAGGAAAAATTCATTAAAAGCTATAAATCTATTGAAGACCATAAGCAAGGCACCATTAGGGTTTATTTAAAATATGGGACTAAGAACGAACGGATTTTAACTAACCTGAAAAGGATTAGTAAGCCAGGACTACGGGTCTATGTTGATAGTGATAATATCCCAAAGGTAGTAGGTGGATTAGGAATAGCTGTTATCTCTACATCTAAAGGTGTTATGACAGATATCGCCTGTCGAAAGCTCGGAATTGGTGGAGAGGTAATATGTTATGTCTGGTAAGATAGAGCACAGAATACAGAGCACAGAACACAGAGGATAGAATATAGTCTGTATTCTGTGCTCTGACTTCTGATACCACAACGATTTCACAAAGGAAGGAATAAAATGTCTCGAATAGGCAATGCACCAATAAGTATTCCAAATGATGTCAAGATTAATATAGATAATGGAACTATAACTACCAAGGGACCATTGGGAAGTTTATCTTGGTTGTTTCCGCCGATTATAACCGTAGAGATTAAAGACTCTCAAATTATAGTTAAACGCGCTACGGATGATAAAAAAGAAAAAGCACTTCATGGATTGACGCGAAGTTTAATTAAAAATATGGTTGATGGAGTAAAAACAGGCTTTGAGAAGACATTGTTAATTGAAGGGGTAGGTTATAAGGCGGAATTAACAGGTAAAAATATTAAATTACAAATAGGATATTCTCATCCGGTAGTTATTTCTCCTCCAGAGGGAATTACCTTTGAAATTCTTGAACCAACTAAGATAAAAGTTAAAGGGATAGATAAACAGGTAGTAGGGGAAATAGCTGCAGAAATTCGAAGGGTTAGAACTGCGGATGTTTATAAAAGAAAAGGTATCAGGTATATTGATGAGTATATTAAAACAAAGGTAGGAAAGACAGGGGTTTAAATCAGTATAAAGTTATAAAGTATAAAGTTTGTAAAGTTGATTAGTATGAACTTTATAAACCTTACAAACTTTACAAACTTTATACTTAATCTGAGGAGTTAAATGAATATAGAGGATAAAAAAGCTTTAAGATTAAGAAGAAAACATCGGGTTAGCCGAAAAATATTTGGGACGGAACTGAGACCACGATTGAGTGTTCATCGTAGCCTTAAACATATGTATGCCCAAATCATAAATGATGATGAGGGAAAAACCTTAGTCTTCGTCAGTTCTACTAAATCTGGATTTATCGAAGATTCAATGAAAAAAACCGATGTAGCCAAAAAAATAGGCACTTTAATTGCTGAGCAAGCCATTGATAAAGGTATTAAAAAGGTTGTCTTTGACCGGGGAGGATTCCTTTATCACGGTCGAATAAAGGCATTAGCTGAATCTGCCAGAGAGGCAGGATTGGAGTTTTAAAAAGATGAGAGAACGAAGTAATCAGAATGAATCAGGTTTAAAAGAAAAGGTTATCGCTATTAATAGAGTAGCCAAGGTAGTTAAGGGAGGAAAAAGATTTGGATTTACGGCTTTAGTTGTTGTGGGTGATGGACAAGGACAGGTAGGTATAGGTTATGGTAAGGCAAAGGAAATTTCACAAGCTGTGGTTAAAGGAGTAAATTCCGCTAAGAAGAATTTAATTAATGTTCCCTTAAAAGGCTCGACGATACCTTATCCCTTGATAGGGCATAAAGGCGCCGGATATGTAGTCTTTAAACCTGCTGCTCCAGGAACAGGGGTTATTGCCGGGGGGCCGGTGAGAGCTATTATGGAGACATTAGGTGTTCAGGATGTTCTTACAAAATCATTAGGTAGTAATAATCCACATTCACTTGTTAATGCAACTATGGAGGCATTTAAACAAATAAAACTATTAACCGCAAGATTAGAACTCCGTGAGACGATAGCATAAGAGAAGTTAAAAGTTGAAAGTTAAAAGTTAAAAGTAGGAAGGGAAAAGATGGAGAAGGAATTAAAAGTAACTTTAATTAAAAGTAGGTTTGGGAGAGTCCCAAAACACTGTAAAACCATAGCTGCATTAGGATTGAGGAAGATAAATCAAACAGTGATAAAACCTGATAACCCTCAAACAAGAGGTATGGTAAAAAAGGTTGATTATTTAGTTAAGGTGGAAGAGATATGAAATTAAATCAATTAAAGGTTCCTAAAGGTGCACATAAAAAACCTAAAAGAGTAGGTCGCGGAGATGGGTCAGGACATGGTGGGACGGCGACAAAAGGGACGAAAGGACAGTTAGCTCGTAAAGGCGGCAAAGGACCTGGTTTTGAAGGAGGACAAATGCCTCTCTCAAGACGAGTTCCAAAGCGAGGATTTACTAATCCAAGAAGAAAAGAATGGACAATTATTAATCTTGAAACAATAGTCTCTTTTGGTTTTGAGTCAGGCTCTAAAATTACTCCGGCTATTTTACTGCAGGCAGGATTAATCAAAAAGATTAAAAATGGCATAAAGATATTGGGTGATGGTGAAATAAATATACCTCTAATTGTCAAAGTAGATGCAGTTAGCCATGGAGCAAAGCAAAAAATAGAGTCAGCTGGCGGCAAAGTTGAACCAATGGATGAGTAAGTTAAATGTCTGATGTCCAATGTCTGAATCTTGGTGATGTCTGAATCTGACTAAAGTTATAGAGGCATTCGAGTCGCAGAAAAAAATAAGTGTAAACTGTAAAAGGGATAATGAGAAATTTAAAAATTAATTTTGTGTGTATCCCATTTTACATTTTTCATTTTACAGTACCCATTTTACAGTTTCTCACAAGGCTATTGTCTGAATCGCAGTAAGGAGTTTAATTAATGAAGGGTCTTGAATCCATCTTAAACCCTTTTAAGGTTTATGAATTACGGAAAAGGATATTATTTACTTTGGGCTTATTAGCCGTTTATAGATTAGGGGTAGCTGTTCCTACCCCGGGTGTTGACGGAGTTGCATTAAGTGCATTTTTTCAACAAGCAAAAGGGACAATAGTTGGATTATTAGACCTGTTTTCCGGAGGGGCATTTGAGCGGTTTTCTATCTTTACCCTCGGTATTATGCCTTACATCAGTGCCTCTATCATTATGTCTTTATTACAACCGGTTGTTCCTTATCTGGAGAGAATAGCCAAAGAAGGCGATGTCGGTAAGAAGAAAATTACTCAATATACAAGATATTTAACCTTAGTTATAGGTATTATCCAGGCTACAGGAACAAGTATCTGGATTCAAAGTATGCAGACCGATGATGGTCGAAGTTTTGTTTTAAATCCTGGATTGGGCTTTCATTTGATGACTGTGGCTACTTTAACTACAGGTACTGCCTTTGTTATGTGGCTTGGAGAACAGATGACGGACCGGGGCATTGGCAACGGAAGTTCATTAATCATCATGACAAGTATTATCTCAAGACTACCACAGGCTATCCTCCAGAGTCTCCAACGATTATTTGTAGGTGAGATGAATATTTTTGTTATTCTTTTTATTGTTATCATTGGGGTTTTAACCACAGCAGGTGTGGTGATGATGATTCAGGGACATCGCAAAATCTCGGTTCAATATGCCAAACGAATTGTTGGTCGTAAGGTTTATGGTGGACAGAGCACGCACTTACCTCTTCAGGTAAATATGGCCGGGGTTATACCAATTATCTTTGCCTCATCTCTTCTGGCACTTCCGGCTACCTTTGTTACCTTTTTGGGTGGTAAGGATATTGATTTTTTGACCTTTTTGTATAAACAATTAAGCCCAGGAGGGGTAATTTATCAGATATTAATGGCGGCGGGAATTATCTTCTTTACTTATTTCTATATTGCCGTAATATTTAATCCGGTAGATGTAGCGGATAATATGCGTAAGAATGGTGGATTTATTCCTGGTATTCGTCCTGGTAAGTCAACGGCTGAGTATATTGAGCGTATCCTTAAAAGAATTACCTTTGTCGGAGCGATGTTTTTAGCTTTGATTGACTTTTTCCCATCAATGATTATTCAGGTGATGCATCTTCCTTTTTATTTTGGTGGGACATCAATACTCATTGTTGTTGGAGTAGCTCTGGATTTAGTAAGGCAGATTGAATCTCATCTACTAATGAGACATTATGAAGGATTTGTAAAAAAAGGGAAGATTAAAGGAAGGTTTTAGGATGCGATTAATATTTTTAGGTCCACCTGGGGTGGGTAAAGGGACACAATCAGAATTAATCTCTAAAAAATTTAATATTCCCCAAATTGCCACAGGTGATATTTTACGCCAGGCGGTTAAGAATCAAACAGAATTAGGTGTTTTAGCCAAAAAATATATGGATAAGGGGGAGTTAGTCCCGGATGATGTTATCATAAATTTGATAAAAGGACGATTATTAGAGGATGATTGTCAAGAAGGTTTTATCTTAGATGGATTCCCAAGAACCGTTGCCCAGGCAGAGGCATTGACAATTACTTTGAAAGAAATGGATTTATCCTTAGATGCGGTTATGAATTTTACCCTGAAGGATGAATTGTTGATTAAACGGCTTTGCGGAAGACGGGTTTGTAAAGATTGCGGGTGTAATTTTCATATTTATTATCAACCTCCAAAAAATGAATTCAGGTGTGATAAATGTGAAGGAGAAATTTATCAACGAGATGATGATAAAGAGGAAGTCATAAATCGCCGACTAAAAGTTTATAAGGAACAGACTTATCCTTTGATTGATTATTATCGCCGGATTGACTTTTTGAAAGATGTTGATGCAGATGCTGAAGTGTCTGTGATATTTGATAAAATAATTGATGTCCTATAAGTCCTATAAAGATAATGATTATATTAAAATCTAAACAAGAGATAGAGAAGATAAGGAATGCAGGTAAAATAGTAAAAGAGGTTTTACATCATCTTGAACAGATAACTAAGCCGGGAATAACGACTAAGTATTTAGAAGAAATAGCACATAATATGATTATTAAGCGGAAGGCAAAACCAGCCTTCTTAGGATACCATGGATTTCCAGCGAGTATTTGCACCTCAATTAATTTTGAGGTAGTACATGGTATTCCTTCTGCCCAGCGAATACTTAAATTTGGGGATATTCTTAAGGTAGATATAGGTGTTTTCTTGGATGGCTATTGTGCAGATGCCGCCTTGACTATTCCTATTGGACAAATAAGTGCTGGAATAGAAAAGTTAACAGCAGTAACAAAAAAGGCTCTGGAGATAGGTATTTCGAAGGCAAAACCTTCAAATAGATTATTTGATATTTCTCATGCCATACAATTTCATGCTCAATGTTATGGATATTCGGTAGTTCGTGATTATACCGGGCATGGAATTGGACGCAATGTGCATGAGGCACCGCAAGTGCCTAATTTCGGTGAGGCAGGTAAGGGCCCACGACTTAAACCAGGTATGGTTTTATGTATAGAACCAATGATAAATATGGGTGGTTATGAAATAGATATATTAAATAATGGCTGGACAGTGATAACAAAGGATAAAAGTTTCTCGGCTCATTTTGAACATACCATAGTTATTACTGAAGGTGAACCTGAAATCTTAACAATGTAATTAGTGAGTGATAAATGGTTAAATGGTCTTTATAGTTACCAATCACTAAAGAGGAAAATGTTTTATGCCAAAAGAAGAAACAATTAAGGTAGAAGGTATTGTGGCAGAGGTATTGCCTAATACTATGTTTCGAGTAGAACTCGAAAATGGGCATAAGATATTAGCTTATATTTCAGGTAAGATGCGTAAGAATTTTATTCGAATATTACCCGGTGATAAAGTTCATGTTGAATTATCTGTATATGATTTATCAAGAGGAAGAATTATCTATCGGGAAAAATGAGCAATTTTGGATTTTAGATTTTTGGATTTTGGATTGAAACCTTTCTTTCTTCCCCAATCCAAAATCCAAAATCTAAAATCCAAAATCTAAAAGAGGTATTTTAAATGAAAGTAAGGGCATCAGTTAAAAAAATTTGTGAGAAATGTAAAATAATCAAGCGTAAAAGGATTGTTCGGGTTATATGTCCAAACCCTAAACATAAACAAAGACAAGGATAGGAATTGTGAATTGTAAATTGTGAATTAGGAAGTAAGTACCAAATATCTTTCTAACCTCTACCACTATTTCACAATTCACAATTCACAATTTACAATTAAAAGGAGGCGTATCTTGGCAAGAATTAGTGGAGTTGATCTTCCCCGAGACAAACGGGTAGAAATAGGTTTAACTTATATATATGGATTAGGATTATCTTCTTCGCAGCAGATTATTAAAACAGCTAATGTTAATCCAGATACCAGGATTAGAGACCTGACTGAAGATGAGATTGTTAGATTAAGAAATGTTATTGAGCATGATTTCAAGGTTGAAGGAGACCTCAGGCGAGAGGTAACTACAAATATAAAAAGATTGATGGATATTGGTAGTTATAGAGGTGTAAGGCATCGTAGAGGATTACCGGTTAGAGGACAACGCACACATACTAATGCCAGAACTCGAAGAGGGGCTCGGAAAATTGTTGGAATAAAAAAGTCAACTGAGACAAAGAAGAAATAAGGGTAATAGTTCAGCCACTAAGTCACAAAGACACAAAAGAGGGCAAAATCCGAAATACGAATATCGAAATTCAAAACAAATTCAAATACTAAAATACAAATGTTCAAAACAGGATTTGTTTCGGTAATTTGGATTTAGAATTTTGGATTTGTTTCGAATTTCGATATTCGGATTTCGGATTTATGAAGTTATAGTTTTGATAGCTGAACGCTTACGAAATAAGAGAGGAGTTAAAATATGCAAAAAGCTAAAGATAGTGATCAAAAAAAAGGTGGACGAAAAAAGGAAAAAAGGATAGTAAGAACAGGTATTGCCCATATTCAATCTACTTTTAATAATACTATTGTGACTATTACCGATCCAAAAGGTGCTGTTCTTACATGGGCAAGTTGTGGAACAGTAGGTTTTAAAGGGACAAAAAAAGGTACTCCATTTGCTTCACAGGTAGCGGCAGATACAGCGGCTAAAAAAGCAATGGACATGGGGATGACTGAAATTTCAGTTTATGTTAAAGGACCAGGCTCAGGTAGGGAATCTGCTATTCGGTCATTACAAGCCGCCGGTTTAGATATTAAATCAATTAAAGATGTAACCCCTATCCCTCATAACGGTTGCCGACCTCCTAAAAGAAGAAGGGTGTAAACTTCCTGTTTCATTCTCGTTTAGCCATGTAGAAATTTTGTAGGATAAGTAACTGTAAATTGTAAAATGGATAATGAAAAATTGAAAATTACAGCATCGTGGATAACTTACCACTGTTCATCTACACATTCTCATTTTACATTTTTTATTTTACAGTACCTATTTTACAGTATTTCCCCTTTGAGGATTTGGTTCTCAATAATCTTATACCAACAAGAAGTCCTGAACCTAACAGGAGAAATGAATACGGCTCAGGGGTAGCACCTCGAGTATAACCTGAGACAATTCCACCAAGTGTAGATTCCACCTCATATCTTATCCAACCCGGTGAACCTGAACTTTTATACGAAAACCCAGCAAGTGAACAACCAGGGGAAATCTCAGTGAAAGGGGCATACCACTCTATCCAACTGGTATAATTAGTAAAAATATCCCAATCTGCTGATGGTTTGGTTATATCCGAAACTAACGCTGTTGGATATATATCCCAGAGCCAGATAGGTTCTGTTCCTGTGTTTTTCAAGGTATAACTGTATGTCCAGATACCGCTTGACTCTGTAATATTATACTCTATCTCCACTATCGGTAAACAAAACCCTATCCCTGCTTTAAGAATAATCAACCCACTTATTAAAAACATCCCTACTTTCTTTAACATTTTTACACCTCCAATTATTGTTTTTCAACCAGGAGACTACCGCTAATCAGGTCTCCGGCTGAGGAATGGACTACTGCACCGGTAGTCTCAATACTGAAATAATCCGGCACTTTATCGATTACCTTGACTACAAAATTAACCTGCCCGGGAACACCGACAAATTGACCGGTTCCTTTAATCGTTGCCTCATTATTATTGGTAATAACAAATGAACTTATGGAATTACTTTCTAATGTTTTCCTGTCTTTATGGTCCAAATATTTAACAAAGCCACTTGGGCTTGAATTTCCCTGACTAAAACTTACATCTAATTGAAAACTTGCCCGATAGCTGTTTGATTGTAGGTATAATCCACCACCACTTGTCTTTCCAGATGTATTTACCGCCTTTGGTTTGCCCGAGTAAAAAATAACCTCACCATTAAAATTACCTACAACTAAATCCTTTAACCCATCGTTGTTCCAATCAACTACAACCGGCACGGCATAATCCCCAACATCAATATCACTACCGGTTGCATGGACAAAAGAACCGGTAGTAAAGGTTGGATTGTCATCTTGCCCTTGATTTTGATAACAGGTTATCTTGCCATATCGCTCTCCAATCAATAAATCCTTTTTACCATCACCATTAAAATCAGTAACAAAAGGAGCGGCATTGTCTCCAACATCAATTGGTAAGCCACCTGCAGAAATTAAGGTGCTTGAGCCAAAGGCAGGTAACTCATCAGTCCCGGTATTGATAAATAAATGTAGCCTACCCTGACCATCTCCAACAACTAAATCCTTCTTTGTATCATTATTCCAATCAACGACAAACGGCACGGCAGAATTAGATACCTCTACCACTGATTGAGCCGTAGCCACAATAAAGGCTGGTAAGTTATCTGAACCAACATTCTGATAAAATCTTACTTTACCTAACTTATTACCAATGAGGAGGTCTTTACAATTACCGGTATTCCAATTAACGACAAACGGGGCTAAAAAACTGCTATGAGATAAAACTATGGAGTTTGTCGTGAAACTCGGGGTGTCATCTGTCCCTTGATTTTCAAAATAGGTAACCATCCCATTTCCATTGCCGACAATTAAATCCTTTTTACCGTCGTTATTCCAATCAACGACAAACGGAGTAGAGTAATTGCCCACATTCAGGTCTGCACCGTTCACCTGAATCTTTTGTCCTGCGGCAAACTCAAAATCTACCGCAGGGGTTAAACCTGCCGATACCTCTGAGGTTATGCCCGAGGTTACCTCTACTAATTGATAAAATACCTCATATCCTGGTTTACTTGCACGGATAACATATTTACCCATTATCAGGTTTGGAATAGTCAATTCAGTTATGTCTCGGTATTGCCCTAAATATCCATAATTACCACCTAAATATATCCCGGCATTAGCAGGGGTAGAAACAATATGGATATTGCCGGTTGTTGGGGTATCATCTTCATCAAGTGGGTCTGTCCCTGCATCTTTTTCCTCTCCATCGTTATAACCATCGTTATCTGAATCGCTATCTATTGGATTAGTTCCTTCAGTTATCTCTTGCCCATCCAAGACATCGTCATTATCGGTATCCGGGAGATTAGGGTTAGTTTCATTAGAATCTACCTGACCATCTTTATCCGCATCCTCAGCCCCATCCATCAAGCTATCACCATCTGTGTCAGGATTAAGCGGGTCAGTGGTAGTAATTGGGTCAGTATCGGCGACAAAGACATTCATATCGGTATTATTCCCTTCAGGAGCGGTCAACCCCTTTTCTGTCCCATCTAAAATACCATCTCCATCAGTATCCTTTTGTCTGGGATTTGTTTCCCCAAAGTCCACGACACCATTTACATTCATATCCTCAGTTCCTGTATTTCCATCGGTTAACCCATCGTCATCTGTATCGTCATCATACGGGTCTGTTCCGGTTGCCAGCTCGATATAATCCGGGATGCCATCCATATCCGAATCAGGATTGTATAGCTGGACAGATATAGCTATAGTTGCCGCTATTAAGGTTACAGGAATAGCCATTAGACCTAAAATTGTGATAGTTTTTAATAAATGCTTCATTGTTCCCTCTGACTTTGGAGTGCGAAGGCTTGCTTTCGCTTTAGGTAAACGTTCAGGTGGTGTAAGAAAAGGCGATATGGAGATTGTGGGAAAATTCATTTTAAATTGCAAATTTAGCATTTTAAATTTAAAATTTGCAATTTGCAATGATAAATTTGCAATGAATAATCCCCCTTCCTACACTTTTGATATATAGCCTGAACGGTTACCGCTTTGGATTGTAGGGGACTCAAAAGCGGTAGCAAGCTACCGCACTCCAGAGATAAATACCTTTGTATAATATCCTACCCTATTCTGGGTGATGTGCAAGAGAAACATATATTTCTTGCTTTTATATTCCTTTTCATCAGGGAAGTTAGCAAATACTTTAACTTCCTTTGATTTACCGCCGTTTAATGCAAACTCTCCCTCTTCAATCTTTAAAAATGCTGGGTCCGGACATACCTCGTAATCTTTATCCGGAATCAAGGTATAAGTTCCCACAGGGATACTTTTAATCATGTAAGATAAGGTTTGTGAGCCTGAATTAGTAATCGTAATTGACCCACAACTCGTTAATGTGCCACAAATAACATTTTCTACATATAATTCCTCCGGTTCTACCTTGAAATTAAGGCTACCAATGGCTATTATTCCTTCTTCTGCCTTTAATGGTAATTCATTACTAACGGTAAAAAGCAACTTACTTTTTAGTCCTACGCCAAAACCAATTCCTTGTTCAATAAATGTATGAGACCAGATAAATGCCATGAATTTTTTGCCGAGATACTGTTCATCATCAGGGATAGTAATAATTACATCTGTTATCACCATCTCTTTGGATTTAACACCCATAAAAATATCCTTCTGGACACTAACCCAAGATTTATCCGGAATAGGTTCATATCCCTTCTCAATATCTCCTTCGGCAGGTATGATGGTCTCTATTTTTAAATTAACCTCTTCCTCACCTGTATTTATTGCCGATAGCGGTAGATTAGCCAAATTTTGAGTGGAATATGTCCCACCAATATTAAGGTTTTCAATCAATACCTTAGCAAAATAGGTTTGTAAGCCCATTGCTTCAACAGTGGGACTTACACATAACATAAATAATATTAAAACAATAACTCTTTTCACTTATATTCCCTCTGAAAATGTTTGACATTACCCTCTTATTGGAGTTAATCCTTTAGGATTTCATTTATGAAAGGCTAAAGCCTAAACTCCAATCATTGCCTACTGCCTCAGGCTACAGGAGAATGCTCTTTAACTTTCCTCCTGTAGCCTTTTTTGTCTTTCTGAATTACTGTGCTTGGGCAGTAACCGTGACATTGATAGTTTGAGAGTTGGTGTTTGAGCCGGCGGTAGGGAGATTAAGTCGTAAGAATAAATCTCTACTCGCAGCAACAGAAACATTAGTTCCGTTGGCATCACCATCACTAAATATAGTAGTAGATGCAGTTACTGAACTATTTGTTATATCATCGTCTGTGGCAAAAGTATGTGCCCCTGCAGTATCAAACAGCCCTTTGAGGACAAATTGATTCACGCCTGCTGAACCTCCTGCATTATTGGTCCAGTTGGCAGAATTAGCCGTATTTAACGCAAATTTTTCGGTTATATTTCCCGTATTTGTTACGCTAAATGCACCTGAGTCTTGTGTACTACCTGCCCCCACTGCCCCAATAGTCCATAAACCTGGGCTTACGGAGACACCGAGTGATTGAATTTGCACAGTAATGGCAATATTGGCTGTCGTATCAGCAGATGATACTCCTGCAAAACCTATCACACTCATCGCCGTAATTAAAGTTAATAATCGTTTCATTCTTTTTCACCTCCTTTCACTTAAATTTTATATATTTACGGGAGTTTTTATAATTATTTCCTCCCCGGGTTTTTCTGAATTTGCCCTGCCGTTAAAACGGGCAGGCTAAGAATTTTTATTGTGAATCTCTTGCCATTAAAATGGTAGGTTTCTTTTTCTATTGCCGGGTTTTTTCTTCATTCCCAGGCTTCAATTGCTGAAACTTGGCATTTTAATGCCAAGAGCTTCACAGATAAATTATTTTAGCCTGGCAATTCATTGCCATGCTATCTTTACCCCTTTTCTTACGGCACTTGTGCACCAATAGTCACGGTAATCGCCTGTTGTGTAGCCACCGAGGTAGCCGTTGGTGCTTGAAATTGAAACCAGAGATAGCGTGAATTATTGACCGGTACAGTATCACCGTTAGATGTCATTGCCGAATCACCAAATATAGTTGGGCTTGCTCCTTGAGAAGTAGTGCTAATGACATCATCTCCACCAAAATGCGTTCCTATCGGGCTATCACTATTCCCTACAAATAAGCCTTTCAAGACATATACCTCATTTCCTGCGATACCTCCTGCTGTCCACGGTGTGGGTATGCTTTCCGTTATTATAAGTCGCCAGAGATTAAGTTTACCCTCATCAGGCGGATAGTAATCCCTTACCCATAATGTCCAGGTTCCTTTTGCATCCTCATCTTGCAAGGTAGTTCCAGTAGTATATGTAGCATAGATGTTAGCATTATAATCACCATCCATCATTTTTAAAGTATAGATATTATCTGCAGGTGAGATTAAGTCAATCCGTATATCTCCTCTATATGTATGTGTAATATCCACAAAAGCATCTACTGTTGTAATAATCGTGTTTGTTGCAACATTTATATAACTTTTGACTCCTGTTATCTGATCATTATCTGGAATATTTAAATCTGGCACTTCATCTTTGGTAGAATAATTAGTGACAAGCCGTGTTGGATTAGTCAAATTCAAGGTAAAATCCTCCGGGATACATCCATTGTTAATAACTTTAAACCTTGTAGTAGAAGAAGATTGAATAGTAGAGCCGGGAGAAATAAGTCCAAAAGGTAAGGTATTACTTCTTGTTATCTTGAGTCGCCAGAGATTAAGGGTACCATCATAACTCCAATACCAGTCTCTTACCCGTAATGTCCAGGTACCTCTTGCATCCTCACCTTGAAAGGTAGTTCCAGTAGTGTATGTAGCGAAGATATTGTCAGGCTCACCAGCGTCCTGGTGAGCAGTTTTTAAGGTATAAGTAGTACCATTGGGTGAGATTAAATCAAGGTTTAGAGTCTCGCTGAGGCGATGTGTAATATCTACAAAAACCTCTACTGTCTTAATAACCATGGCGTTATCAACATTTATATTACTTTTAGCCTCACCGGGGACTACATTACCATACAGAGCATCCGGGATAACTAAATCTGGAGTTTCATCCTTTGTATAATGCAACTCAAATTCAGGTACTGAAATACTTAGACTATTTACTCTATTGCCAAAAGGAGTCTCCGGGCAGCCGAATAAATTCAATTCATAGTAACAGTATCTTAATATATTCCACCAATTTATGAGTCCTGCGTTATCCTCTTTAGAATCTTGATTTGCCCGCCCTAAATTAGTAATTTCTTCACCAAATATCGCATCCCAGAACTGGCGGTCAAAATACTGAGAGGGACCCTGTGTGCTTCCCGGGCAATACCAACCATATCTTGAATTAGCTATAAATGCAAATGCACCATGTGGCTCTTTAACAAAATGTTCTATAATGCAATCGTAATCAAATGCCCCAGGATAACAACCCTGACTATAACCTAAAAAATACATCGTATTGGTTAAAGTATCCGCATCTGAATTACTCATTTTCATGTCATAATCTATCCACGCATGCCCCAGATGATTTATAGCATGCGGGCCATTATTTATCTTGGTAATTAAAATATTTTTAGGCCAATCGTTACCAGGATAGTCCCTGTCATATAAGGTATTCACTGTCCATGTAGCAGGGAATCCAGCAGTTGTATATCCATAGGTACTTGCCCCATTTTTAATCTCATCCTTATAATCCCCACCCCATGTAAGAGGGGCATCGTTAAGTTTTTCTCCCACCATTAATGCCTTTTTATCATAAGTAGAGGTTTCATAAGCAATAACCTTATTCACAAAATTTGCCAATTCTGTCGAAGTTTGAACAGGTGCCCTGCCAACATACGCCTCTGCGTATAAATCTACCTCTCCGCCTCCCAGACCATCATTTACCTCACCATATTTTCCATTTCCATTATTATCAAAAGTCCCATCAAGGCAAGCATAATACATATCCGCAGGGATGTCATTATCCTCTGCACTATAATAAAAACTTCGATGTGGAATAATGGCAATATCACCACCTAACAAAACATACTTAGTTCCCCAATTTTGGTAGGCATCGACAATAAAATTCCGAATCTTAGTTTGATTATCTATTCCACTATAAGTGGCATAAATAAATTCCGTAGTAGTAATTGTAGCCCTGATACCTCGTGCTTGCTTATGGTTTATTAGAGTTTGGAAGTTAGGGGTAATGCTTGAATTTTTTAGGGCATTATTAGTTATAATCACATAGTCATAACTTGATGGAGGTAATCGGTGCGCAGGAGATGGATAGGCGATCATACCAATCCTCTTATCCATTGGATATGTCTCTATCACCTCAGGATTGTCTGCTATCCGTAATACATCCTTTCTATCATCTGGTAATCCTCTTAGAAATTGCTGGTCAGATAGTGCCCTTGTTGCAGGTTTAAACTTTATTGTTATTCCTATATTTTCATAATAAGATATTCTACCTGTTTTAGGTATGTATTCAACCGGATGAAGGTTAACTAAAAGAATCCGGTAGCCCTTTTTATTCTGGGTTGATATATTAGAATAGAGGTTTTTGGGATAGGGTGCATAGGAGCTATAGATTTTTCCATTTGGCAATGTAGGTTTTATTTGTCCCTTATAACTTATTGGATATGGTCTTTGAGCCGGTTTAACAGAATATGACCCCGGCAGGGTAACCTTATTGCCTTTAAACACCTTTGCACCTACTATCTCCATATTATATGGTAATAAAATCTTAACTGTCTGAACAGGAAGTTCAGGCAGACCGGTATTTCCTATGCTATTTATATCCTTCATCGTTATTTTGTGATATTTGTCAATTTTCTCCATTGTTGGTTGTGGAAAATCAAAGGTAATAAATATTAAATCATTAGTAAAGGTTGAGTATTTCTCAGTTGCCTCTACCCTTGAAATTATATTCCCCAATAAAATTGCGGTAATAAATAATTTAAATAGTATTTTTGAGGGCATTTTTCGTCTCTATTTTATAAAATGAAAAAGCCACAGATTATCTGCTTAAACAAGTTAAGGCTGTGTAACTTTCATGGAATTAATCCTTTAGGATTTCATCTGGAGTTAATCCTTTAGGATTTCATTGAATGAAATCCTAAAGGATTAACTCCAATAAAAAACTAAAGCCTGAATTCCAGTTTAAAAGCACTAACATCCTTCTCTTTTTCTTCTCTGTAGCTTAATTTTTCTTTATATAAACCCTTTTTTCAGGGATTGTTGTCATTTATAAAAATAATACCACAACTTTCGACAAAAGTCAAGTATTTTTTTGTTTTTGTAATAGCCAAATGAAAATGTCCTGTTTTATGTTAGCCAGAGGAAGCCCTTTTTTCTCCTTGTTGTTGATATTTATATGGATTCTTAAATCTCCTCCATGGATGATCTACCGAAGGGATATACATCTTCCTTGGTTTT
>JBDRHR010000139.1:0-3953 GCA_043816605.1 Nitrospirota bacterium | reverse complement strand
CAGTTCAGGCACTACATAGCCAGACATTACCATATGGACCTTGCACTTGTCTGGGCCTTAAGATTAGAGGGAAAAACGGATCAGGAAAAGTTCAAAGAGCTTGGCTGGGGGCTGCGCACATGGGACCAGTGGAATTTTAACGAATGCGATGAACGATTCGGAGACGATTGGCCTGGGAGGATACCGGCTCAGCTCGTTGCGCACACACTGTTCTACTTCACAAAACCCGGCGACCTTGTCCTTGATCCAATGGCCGGAGGTGGCGTTATGTCTGATGTGTGTCTTGTTTTTGAGCGAAAATGCTTCTCTTTTGATCTTGCGACCAGGGACAATCGCCCGGATATTTTGTACCATTACTGGGACCCTCGGAACTGGAAGTGGCCTATCACAAAACAACCGGATCTCATATTCTTCGATCCTCCTTACTTTGATAAGAAAGCTGGAGACTACTCAGAAAAAAGCATATCCAGCTTTCCAAGGGAGGAATACCTGAAGTTTTTCGAAGATTTCTTCACCTTAATGAAACAACACGCAAAACAAACCACAAGGCTCGCCTTTATCAACGCCGACTGGCGAGA
Organism: Nitrospirota bacterium; assembly: GCA_043816605.1. Lineage (GTDB taxonomy): Bacteria > UBA9089 > CG2-30-40-21 > CG2-30-40-21 > SBAY01 > JBDRHR01. Next base: position 3,375 of record JBDRHR010000139.1, on the reverse strand, counting down.
CTTTCAAAATAAAGCGGCCATTGATGAAACCCCTGAAGATTCGATTCTAACTGACGACTATCTTAACATATTAAGCAAAACCGGCTGGCAACGCACCCATATCATCCAGGTCCCACTCTCATCCGAACGCTTCGACGCAGGGATCGTATCTGCGATGCAAAAGAAAAAAATCCTCGGCGTGACAAGCCGATACTTGATAATCGCCAGGAGATCGTAATTAAAGCTCACGCAAGGGCACTGAAATATGGAGGAAGATGAATAACCTTACAAACCTGCCAGCGTCCCCTCCTACACTCCCATTCTGCTATTCACGTAACAAATTGAAACACTTTAAAAATTGTGATATACAAATACAATCTACAAAAAAATTGATTGATTCTTGAGTGGCACTCATGGCAAGATATGTCAAAATGCATAAGTTGGATAATATGGGCTTCATAATGAAAATGTAATATTGCAATTGAGTCTTATTCGTCATTTTCTGTATGTCCATTATGCAAAAAGGATTTAAGTATAAATCAAAATAAATATCACTTTGAGAAGGCTTAGGTTGAAAAAGCCTATAATAGATGTTATAATAATTGCATTAGCTATATAGATAATCATTCCCTAATATTAAGAGATTGATTAAAGTTAGATATTCTTTCTGGAGGATAAAGTGGATAATTTGCCAAAAATTGAAAAATGGTTTGCTCAAAATCTAAGACTCACAGTCTTTCCAGCTCCTACCTGCAAAATTGAATCTTTGCCAAAATGGGAAGAAACACTCGGAGAATTGCCTGAACAAAGCAATACACAACCAAAGGCAAAAATTTTGGAAGAAACTGGGAAGTTTGGAAAAGGTGCATTATCTTTAAAGTTTGTTCCAGGAAGAATTGACTGGCATTATATGCCCATTTTCCTTACAGACAAAATTGCTGAAAATTTACCTAATATTGGCCAATTTGTAGAGGCTATTGAGCTATTTAAACCTGTGATGGTTAAATGGCTTGAATCATGTGGTCCTCTAACCCGGCTTGCCTTCGGCACTCAAATTAATTTGCCTACAGAAAATCATAAAGATGCTTATCTTTTACTTAACGAATATTTGCACTATGTTGAGTTAGACCCTAATTCATCAGATTTTTCATATTCAATCAATAGGATTCGCCCTTATAAAAGAGGGATACCAGATTTAAAAATTAATCGCCTTTCTCGATGGGGTGCGATGGAAGTGGTATTAAAATCAGAAAGCTTAGAATCAGATCCAGTTCTTTTTGTTTCTGTTGACCTGGACATAAATACAGTTCCAATAAAAGACCTCGTTATTTCAAAGGAATATTTTAATATACTTTTCAATGAATTAATTGAAATGGCGATCGAAATAGCCGAAAAGGGAGATATCTCATGAATCTTGTTTCTAATGCATTAATTGATTTCGATAATCTTGGACAAGATGTATGTAATCTGACTGGCTATGAGCATCCTACCAGACCTACCTTTCCCGAAGGAATTCTTCCTGCAAAAAGATTCAGGGGTGGTTATGAATGGGTTATCTCTCCTGATTCATCAACAGGAATAAAGAGGAGGCGGATTTTCTCCGACTGTTTGGTTATTCATCACAAATTCAGACCATACTTGAAAAATGAAGACTATGCTGGCCTAATTATAGAGGAAACTAACGCTTCAAGTGTAGATGGATTTTTCCCTGCTGTAGATTTAACTGAATTAAGTTCTTCGAAGGAAAATGGGTCTGATATCGATAGATTAACCTTTATTAGTGAAAGAGTAAAAGAAATATTTTGTGATGGTGAATCAGAAATTTTTAAAGCAGGAATGGATAGCATTTTTAGCCAAAGGCTCAATTTAATGATAAATTATTCTGGAGTGTTAACGTTGAAAGCTTTAAACGATTTGCTTTCGAATAGACAAACTAACATAGAATTGCTTTCGGAAACAATGAGAACGGTCGGTCGTAACGCTGATATAAAAACCAAGAATCTTCGTTTTAGGTTTCTAATAGAAGGCTTAAATCATACCTCGGCAATAATTCGTGACAGTGCTTCACTTGGTTTATGTGACATGGAAGATCCACATGCCATACCTTATCTGGAGGATGCAATAAGCAGAGAAAAATATGATAGTTTAAAAAATGATTATAAACAGATAATTGAAGATTTAGGAGCTTGTTAGTTTTGTCGATATTATTTAGGAAGCTTGAGAGAAAAGTTTATATGGACCCTCAAAAAGCAAATGAGTTGGGGGGGCCCCAGGCAGATGCATTAAAGAATTTTAAAACAAAAGAAAATGCTCTCTCTGTATATGAGGTTGAAAATGAATTAACCGATATCGAACGAATATTAGCTGCAATTGCTGGTACACGGGATAATGTTCAAGAAGTTGAATACGCTTCATTTGATTCGAATCTATTGGCAGAACATGAGATAAAAACTAATAAAATTAAGGGTGATACTGCTGACGATGAGGTCAATAATTTACACATTGATCTAATTGACCTTACAGCTAAACAGTTATATTTGCTGGCTTCCTCAATCCAAAAGGATGGTAAGTTAATACGAATATTAAAAAAAGAAATCGGCATAAAAATAACCGAGGGACTTAAAGAAGGTTATTTAGACAAAAATAAAATTAATGAAAAATTACTTCATAAATTAGCCAAATATGCCCAAAATAGTTGTTAATCGTCTTGAATTCTTCAGATTACGTACTCCTAATACACAGAGGTGAGGATGCCCTAAACTATTTGCTAATTTTTCGACATTCCCCAAAAATTCAACTCAACAAATAGTGTATTTTTTTTAGCAAATGAACAACAATCAAAATTCTGAAGATAGTGTTCTGGGATTTTGCTTTTGAGCAGTCTATGACTTTTTAATCTGCAGTAATTAAATAATAGTATCATCATCTTTACAACAGGTGATTTCACTGTTGCCAAACTTTTGATAGCTGCTATAAATCAAACATCTATAATTATTCACAGATAGTTGCGATATTGATATGTAATCTGTGACGTTGGCACCTACAGCATAATTGGATAGTCGCATTCTTTTTCTCCACAATCTATACCGTTTACCAACTTAACAATATTATGTAAAAAGTTTATTCTCTGTGTTCCCTGCGTAACTGCCCCGTTAAAGGTGAAACCTAATAAAATAAACCAATGGACGTTAAGATCTAAAAATATTTTCTTGACAAATAACACCCCCTTACCTATAAGTTCACACCATGCATGATTATGAACAGGGAATCCACTACCGCCTGATGAAGATGTTGAGCAAGGAGCCCAATGTTAGCCAGCGTGATATGGCAAAAAGAATGGGTATCAGCCTCGGCAAGATAAACTACTGTGTCACTGAACTTGCATCTAAAGGGTGG
>JBDRHR010000138.1:0-4338 GCA_043816605.1 Nitrospirota bacterium | reverse complement strand
GGAATATGGAAAAATGTATCAACAGGATTCAAGGGGTTGAGGGGTCGAGGGGGCAAGTGGAATAAGGAAAAACAAACACTCGAACCCTTGAACCCTCGAATCCTGGACCCCTTCCTCCCCCTGATAACTGACCCATTACGGTGTGTGGTAATTAATGCTTGACAAAATGAACGGGAATGTAGTAGAATATGAGTATAAATTTACATAATTGCCTAAAAATATAGGTAATTAAGAGAAATTAATGTCACACTGAACTTGTTTCAAGACAGGTAAAAGTTTTTGACATTACCGAAAAAAATAGAAGGAGATAAGAAAAATGAAGGTATTAGTTAGTGACCCATTAGCAAAAGAAGGGTTAGGAATTTTACAGAAGGCAGAGGGGCTCGAGGTAGATGTTAAGACAGGGCTTAAACCAGAGGAATTAGTGGCTTGTATTGGTGAATACGATGGGATAATTGTCAGAAGCGAGACAAAGGTAACAAAAGAAGTAATTGAAGCAGGTAAAAAATTGCAGGTAATTGGTCGGGCAGGGGTAGGTGTGGATAATATTGATGTCCCTGCAGCAACGAAAAAGGGAATTATCGTCATGAATGCCCCGGGTGGAAATACGGTTTCTACGGCTGAACATACCTTTGCCATGATTTTAGCCTTAGCCCGAAATATACCCCAGGCTGATAAATCAATGAAATCTAAAGAATGGGAACGCAAAAAATTTATGGGTGTAGAACTCTGTGGAAAAACATTAGGTGTTGTTGGACTGGGTAGAATTGGCTCTTATGTGTCCGGGTTGGGATTAGCCTTTAATATGAAGGTATTGGCTTATGACCCATTCATCTCCCAGGAAAAGGCAAAACGGATAGGTGTAGAATTGGCTGAACTTGACGAACTTTATCGCCGCTCAGACTATATCACCCTTCATGTCCCCAAATCTGATGAAACCAAAGAAATGATTTCCAAAGAGACGATTGCAAAGATGAAGGATGGAGTCAGAATAATCAATTGTGCCCGTGGTGGATTGGTTGATGAGCAAGCATTAGCTGAGGCACTTAAAAGCGGTAAGGTAGCCGGTGCGGCATTGGATGTTTATGAGAAGGAACCGCCATCTATGGATAATCCATTGTTCGAACTTACTAACTGTGTTACCGTGCCTCATCTTGGCGCCTCAACGGTTGATGCCCAGGTAAATGTCGGCATAGAAGTAGCTGGACAGGTAGTTGATGTCTTAACCGGCGGGCCCATTAGAAATGCAATTAATATTCAGCAGGTAGCCCCGGAGGTATTTCAGGAAATCGCACCATATTTAACCTTAGCTGAAAAGATAGGTGCTCTCCATACTCAATTAACTGTTAGTGGGATAGAAGAGGTGGAAATAAAAATATCAGGTGAAATCGCCAGTTACGAGGTTACACCTTTTACCGTAGCTGTACTTAAAGGAATGTTAGCCACAATCCTGAAAGAACAAGTGGTCAACTATGTCAATGCCCCATTTATGGCTAAAGAACGCGGCATAAAGATTGTTGAAAACAAAGAGACTAAAGAAGAAGACTTTGTCAATCTTATTACTGTTACGCTAAAAACAGACAAAAAAACATCTCAAATTGTAGGTAGTATATTCCAGAAAAACGATGCACGCATTGTAGCTATTGACGGCTTTAGAATTGACGCTATCCCACAAGGCGATATGCTGGTTATCTCAAATGTGGATAAACCGGGTGTCATAGGTAAAATCGGCACTCTTCTGAGCAAAAACAATATAAATATCGCCGGGCTACAAATGGGTAGAAAGGCAATTGGTGGAAAACAAATGATAGTTTTAAATGTAGATGAGCCTGTATCAAATGCCGTATTGCAAGAAATTAGCTCTTGCGAAGAAATTTTAGATGTCCGGTTAGTGAAATTGTAACTGCAGGTGATAGGAATTTCGATTTTCAGGTAGGTGCTTGATATGTAATCCTTCAGTTACGGAGGGAAAACAACCCCTGATAACTGACCCATTACTGATGTTTCCTGATTTTTCTTGACATTTAACTCTACCTATGGTATATTTTAATTTATAAAATATGCCATACGAATTCTTTATCAGCCTTAGATATTTATTAGCCAAAAAAAGAGAGAAGTTCATTCCAATTATTACCCTATTTTCAATTGCCGGGGTAGCTATTGGGGTGACTACACTAATTACTACCTTATCGATAATGGGTGGTTTTGAGCGGGATTTAAAAGAAAAAATACTCGGTATGAATGCTCACCTGATTGTTACAGAAGGAATGGGGACAGAATTAAAAAATTACCCTGCGGTTATTGAGAAAATCAAGAAAACAGATAGCCGGTGGAATTCTCCTCCTGGGAGGGGTCAGGGGTGGGTAATTGGTATCGCACCACTTATTACCACACAAGCAATAATAAGTTCACCTTACGGAAATGCAGGAATAGTTTTGAAAGGGATTGACCCTATACTTGAAGGCAGTGTCTCTAAATTACCCGAATATATCAAAGAAGGCTCGCTGAAACTTTCCTTAAACGATATTCTGCTCGGTAAAGAATTGGCTAAAAAATTAGGGGTAATACTCGGTGATGAAGTCAATTTGTTCACCTCACAGGGGAAAAGCCTCTTCCCAACCCAACAAATACTAAAGGTTAAAGGTATTTTTGAATCCGGGATGTATGAATATGATGCCAATTTTGCCTGCATCTCACTTTCTAAAGCCCAAAACTTACTCGGATTAGACAACCATGCGGCTACCTCCATTGCCATAAAAATAAACGATATTTACCAGACATCAAAAATAGCCAAAAACCTCAATCAAACATTAGGATTCCCCTATTGGGTTAGAACCTGGGAAGAGATGAATAAAAATCTCTTTTCAGCCTTAAAATTAGAAAAGACGGTTATGTTTATCATCCTTTGTTTGATTATCTTAGTTGCTGGGTTTAATATTGCGGGAAGCCTGATTATGCGGGTTATGGAAAAGACAAAGGAAATCGGCATACTTAGAACTATGGGTGCAAGCTCATGGAGTATTCAGACAATATTTTTGTTAGAAGGGGCAATTATCGGCATAGTAGGGACATTTATCGGCTTTTTAGGTGGGATAACCTTGTGTGAATTACTGGCAAAATATCAATTTATTAAACTGCCGGGCGATATTTACTATCTCAGCTCTATTCCAGTAAATATAAGATGGAGTGATGTGGGCATCATAAGTTTAGCGGCAATTATTTTAAGTCTGTTAGCCGCTATTTACCCAGCACGATATGCCGCCTCTTTAACGCCAATCGAGGCTTTGAGATATGAGTAGTGGTCTGTCAAGTTTAATTTGATTGATAGTCTTTTAATTCACAATTCACAATTCACAATTCACAATTAATTGATAATTGATAATTGAAGGAGTAACGATGCAAGAAGTGATTTTACGAGCGATTGATATTCATAAATCGTATCTAAGTGGTAAAACGAGGATTGAAATACTTCAGGGATTGAATTTAGAGGTGCATAGAGGGGAAATTTTAGTTATCGTCGGCGCCTCCGGCGTGGGAAAGAGTACCTTACTAAATCTGTTAGGCACATTGGATAAAACGGATAAAGGGGAGATTCTGTTTGAATCAAAAAATTTAGCCGAATTAAAAGATAATGAAATAACAAATTTTAGAAATAAAACAATTGGATTTATATTCCAATCTCATCATCTATTGCCTGAATTTAATGCGTTAGAGAATGTTCTCCTGCCGGCTTTAATTGGTCGAAGAAAAGATAGGGAAGTAAGAAAATCTGCGGAGTTACTTTTAGAAGAGGTAGGGCTAATCCAAAGGAAGAATCACAAGCCCGGGCAATTATCTTGTGGTGAGGCACAACGCGTTGCCATAGTCAGGGCATTGATAAATAACCCGGCTTTGGTTTTGGCTGATGAGCCAACCGGGAATTTAGACGGTCAAACCGCCAATGAGGTTTTTAACCTTCTCCAAAAACTGACTAAAGAGAGAAATCAGACACTCATTATGGTAACTCATAATGAGGAGTTAGCTAAAAGGGGGGATAGGGTACTCAGGTTAGTAGAGGGTAAGGCGATACCAATAATATAGATTACAACATTTGTAGCTCAACATTCTATGTTGGTTTCTGAAGTTTCTCGAATAAAGAGGGACGGGAAAACATATAAGAAAAGTCAAGTACAAAAAATTTCTTGACAAACCAAATCTTCTATGGTATATTAAAAAACAGCGGAGAGAATTTTAATATGGCATTAACTGATAATCAGAAGAAACTGTGGTCAGAAAAATTAATGGATTTAGCTAATCTCTCTATTGGTGCATTAGTGTTTGGTTCTCTTTTATCAGAGG
>JBDRHR010000137.1:0-3518 GCA_043816605.1 Nitrospirota bacterium | reverse complement strand
TGCAAAATAACAACATAGGTAAGAAATTAGTATTTTTGATATTTGATTTGTCATTTTGCATTTTTATATTTAATATTTAATTTTAGTCTTACGCAACCTGTTGAAATTCAAAGAGTTTTACACTAAGTCAGTGCCATTCGGGGTTGTGCCATATTCCCCCTTTGAAGGGAGTTAAGGGGATGTTTTTCTTGCCAGTCAAAAAATTACCCCCCGTTAACTGACCCATTATGAGAGTAGTTACCTATACTTTTAATTTCGTGTAAAAGTTAGTTGACAAAGAGTAATTTGTATGATAATCTATTAAAGAGTTTAGAGCTTAAGAATTAAGAGTTGAGGATATTTTCTTTTATCCTAATCCTTAATTCTCTGAGGAAAAAAGGAGATGATGATGAACGATATTTTAGTAAGTGTGATTTTGGGTATTGTTGAAGGAGTTACTGAGTTTCTTCCTGTCAGTTCTACCGGGCATTTAATTCTTGTGTCCCACTATTTGGAGTTATTTGCCGGTGAAAAGGCTAAGGTTGATGCCTTTGATATATTCATTCAGTTGGGAGCCATTCTGGCTGTTTTGGGCTATTTCCGTAACCGGCTTTGGTGGTTAATTCAAAGTTTGTTAGGCAAATCAAGCACACCGGATGGTCTGCCACAAGGCATTGCCCGACGCTTTAGCGTGGGAATAATCATTGCCTTTATCCCTTCGGCTGTATTGGGTCTTCTGTTTCATGATAGCATCGAAGATAGGCTGTTTACCCCTAATGTGGTAGCTATGGCATTAATTGTTGGTGGTATTGCTATCCTGATTATTGAACGACTTTGCAAGAAGCCAAAGACTTTTGTGATGGAACATATAAGTCTGCAGAAATCATTTTGGATTGGTGTTGCCCAGTGCTTTTCTCTTATTCCGGGTATGTCCCGGTCGGCATCAACAATTATGGGGGGCTTGATTGTCGGATTAAATCGTGAGGCGGCGGCTGAATTTTCCTTTTTTCTGGCTATTCCTACAATGTTTGCCGCAACACTTTACAGTTTATTAAAAATACTTCCATCCCTTTGTTCTGCGGATGCAGTAATCTTTAGCACGGGCTTTATTGTATCTTTTATAGTTGCCTGGTTGGTAATTGCTGGATTTATGACATTTATTAAACGACACAGTTTTATGGTTTTTGGTTGGTATCGAATCATTTTAGGCTTAATTATTCTAATCCTTGGTTTAAGGTAACTGTTCAGGTAGATAGGCTGAAGGCTGTTAGACTGTAGGGTAAAGAAACTTCAGACACGGACTTACTAACGCAGTTCATCTCTAAATCTAACAACTTACAGTCTAAATAACCTGAGTAGTTACTAATTTTATTTATTTAAAAGGCTTAAATTTTGCAAGAATAGTTTCTATCAAGTTAGTTGTTGATTTACCCTTAATTTCTGGAATTGTCAATACCTTACCCCCCGCAGATATGACAATATCGCGCCCTTTTATCTCATTTAATTGGTAATCACCCCCCTTAACCAATACATCCGGCACTAATCCTGAAATTACCCTCACCGGATCAAGTTCTTCAAATATAAGCACATAATCAATACAAGATAGGGCAGATAAAACATAAGCCCTATCTTCCTGTGGCATTAATGGTCTTGTATTGCCCTTAATGGCTTTAACTGAGGCATCACTATTAATCGCCACAACTAAAATATCACCATAGCTTTTTGCCTCCTGAAGGTATTTGACATGACCTACATGTAATAAATCAAAACATCCATTGGTAAAGACGATTTTTTTACCTTGTGTTTTTAAATTTGAGATAATATTTTTTAGTTCATCAATGGTTTTAATCTTGTTAGTATTCATAATTATTCAGGTTATTTAGGCTGTAGGCTATTAGGCTGTAGGAAGAAGGCTGTTTTACCCTACAGCCTATCTACCTAATCAAGTATTCATAATTTAGCCATTTTCTTAATTCTTTCCTTTAATTCTTCTATATTTAATGTAGCTGTTCCAACCTTTTCTACAACAATTCCTGCCGCTAAATTAGCTAATTTAGCCGCTGTTTTCATCTCAATTTTAGCCCCTAAAGCTAACGCCATAACAGATACAACGGTATCTCCTGCACCGGTAACATCATAAACCTCTTTAGCCATAGTAGGTATATGTGTAATTTCATCATTTTGCTCAAATAGGGTCATCCCATCCTCTCCTCTTGTAATAAGTGCTCCTCTGCACTCTAACTTTGACAATATCTCCCTCCCTACCTCAATCAAAGATTCTTCATCGGTAATCTTTTTATGGGTTAAATTTTCTGCCTCATGAAGATTAGGGGTTGTTATAGTTACTCCCTTATAATTTAAAAAATGACTTTCTTTAGGGTCAACTATTATAGGGATATTATATTTTTTACCAAGAGGTATAATTTCTTCTAACAATCTCGGGTTGATTACCCCTTTAGCATAATCAGAGATAATAATACTTTGAATATCACCTATAACCATTCTACAAAAACTCAACATTTGTTTGCAAACCCACTCGTCAATATCTTTTCGTTGTTCACGGTCAACCCTGACTACTTGTTGAGAATGAGCGATAATTCTTGATTTTAATGTCGTGGGTCGCTCACTATCAATAATTACTCCGTCAATTTCAATACCTTTTGATTTAAAATCTGCCAGCAGTCTCTTGCCAGTCCCATCATCACCAATTACCCCGACAGGATATATTTTCCCACCTAAGGCGTAGATGTTATTAACTACATTTCCTGCACCTCCCGGTGTGTAGGTAATTGAGGTTACATCGACAATAGGAACAGGTGCCTCTGGAGAAACACGCTCTACTTTCCCATATATAAATTCATCTATCATCAAATCCCCTATTACCAATACCGCTACATTTTTAAGTTTATCCACATTATCTTGTAATTTAGTCATTTGAATCCTCCTTGAATACAATTAACAATTATCAATTGTTAATTGTTAATAATACCAGATTTTATCAAATTCGTCAAGAAAAATTTTGAGGTTAGCGTAATCGGTCAGTTATCAGGGGAAAAAGGGAAGAATATTGTGTAAAGAAGGAGAAAAGGAGAGGGTGGAGAAATGGAGAAAAGTAAGGAATTTAAGGATTCTTCTCCACTTCCCCATTTTCTCCACTTCTCCTTTCTTACACATATTTCCCCGCGTAACTGACCCATTACGCCTCCTGTAAAAAAATACTTGACAAAATATTTTTTCTGATATAATTAGTCTCAAACAAAACAGATTTTAGTCGAGAGCGTTCTATTTTCAACAAGGAGGTGATGTGGGGGGAAATTAGAAAATTAGGGATTGATTGGGAGAAAACCAGTCAATTAATTAATTAGATAAGGAGGAAGAAAAAAAATGAAGAAGTTAATGATTTTGTTAAGTTTAGTCTGTGGGCTGATTATTGCCCCAATATCTGCCTTTGCCTTACAAATCAACTGGGCAGATATTTATGTTACCCCCAATGGTGATTCTTCTATTGTCGGTGGTTATCTTGGTGGGGATGGGAACCA
>JBDRHR010000136.1:0-3778 GCA_043816605.1 Nitrospirota bacterium | reverse complement strand
CCGACTTTATATCCGGAAGGAAAACCTTTATCCTCCTCAAGATGATAAAAATCTCCTTTTAATCCAAGGGATAATATTTTTTTAGCTTCTTCCAAATCTACCCATGTCCCAAAATCGCAACAAGAATTTTTCTGTCTGCATTTCAAGCAATCAATCGTCCTCATTCCTCCCATTGTTCTCCACGTTTTATCCGACTAAAATCGCTCTGCAATTTAAAAACAAAATTTTTTAGTGAGAAGTTTGCCCCTGCCTACCGTCAGACAGACGACAAGCAGACGCTTGTAAAAATATAAATATCCCTGGTTTTATTTTCACTTTTTATTTAAAATTTCTTTACATTTTAAACATACTATTAATCATTTTCTTTCTTCATTTATAATCGTAAATATTGTTACCAAATAATTATGTGATAATTTCTCTCCGCATCTCATACAGCTATTCATTTTAATTCCTCCTTTTTTACCCCTTACAAACTCACAAACTTGACCTTCCCTAATTCAGTGGACGTTTTGTTAACATATGAATCCATCGATATTTAAACTTTTCTTTTTAAATTATCGGGAGCGCTAACAGATGTGACATTGGTTGATTGCACAATGTAAAGTGGATTACCTTCTTTATCGTATTTATTATCCACTCGAAGTACTTTTGTAGCAACTAACTTCATCTTTAAAACTGTTCCATCGTCTAATAAATATTGATTCCAATGTTCATTTGTTTGGTTTATATCTATCGGCGTAGCCTCGACTTCCTCACCGCCAAAATTAACTTTTACTTTGTTCACCATACGTCACTCCTTTCTCGTTAAGTAAATACAAACGTCCCCCGGTTACATTAAAAAAACCCTCTCCCTGCCACCTCCACCCGGCACCTACTAATTCTGGCCCCTCCCCCTTCAAAATACTGATTGTATACCCGATGTGCCTCTTGGGATTTTCTACGCGCAGTTTGGCAGTAATATTATTAGCGCGCCTCACTGCCTTGTATCCATATTCCTTAATCAACTGAACAAACCTTTCGACAATCTCCGGGTCATCCGGCTCGTTTAACTGTCTTGCTAATCCTTTGGCCCTTTTAACGTCTATTTTACTATATCTTTTCTCTAATTCCACCCATAATTGCCGGGTAACTGCCGGCGGCACCAATTCATTTATATAATACTGATTTGACCAGCGGTGCCAATACGGCTCTCCGGGTTCAGGGCTAAAACGGTATATCTCTATCAGGTTATACCTTTGAAGCTCCAAGAGGCCATCCACTATAGACTTTACGCTTATGCCGTATCTTTCGGACAATCTCTCCTGACTATCAAACCACCAGGGCTTTATTGTGGATTTCTGCCGTTCAATCAGTCCGATAAAATAAAGGTATTTTGCCTTCATACTCAAGCGCCTATTCCATCCATACTCCCAAAAGGCAATGGGCAGCTCGACACTCTCAGTCTTTGCCTCTACAAATGGTTTATTCCTGTCACCTAAGCCTGATAAATACGCGCAGTCCTTATCTTTATCATACCTAATCAAGGCATATTTGCTATCTAAGTCTCTCAATACCCTTTTAACCAAACCCTCCTTGCCGCCTAACAACCTGGTTAACCTTTCATAATCCAGCTCGACCTTTGCTTCTGGATTCCCATCCCACTCCCAGAGAAGTAAAAGATATAAATCGAGCGCCTTAAATGCCTGGTTCGTATACATCTCTGAGCCGATGCCGCTAAAAAAGCCCCACGGCACCTTTATCGCATACCCCTCATCATAAACGCCTGAGCTCAATTTAGCCGGCTCGGTCTCTATTCCTTCTATTGCCTCTAACAACGTCTCTGCCGCCGGCTTAGATTTGACTAAAACAGATACCTCATCATTTGCCTTTGACTGCTCTGTCCAATTCTGACTGCCAACAATAACCATCTGCCTATCTATCACCACCGCCTTGCTGTGTAAGACCCTGTTGGCTGTATCAAACCTGACATCAACCCCTTTATCCTTAAGCCGCCTCATTGCCGACAGATTCCTCTTCTCTACCACACTCTGCATCCGCCCAAACCTATCTTTCTGCCTGCTGAAATTCTGGTCCAATACTATGTGAACATCAACCCCTCTTGTTTTAGCCGCAGCCAACTCCCGGGTAATCAAAGATGCAGCCTCATAACTCCTTGCCGGATTAAGCTGACAATCATACATTGCCGCATAGATTGACTTACCCGCACCCTTTATCGCACTTATCAACTCACTGAAATAGTTATTCTCATCCAAAATAGCAACATCCGGCTCATCTTCTTCATATGTTTGGTTTAATATCGCCTGGGCTACTTCTTCTGACTCAATCAAAACCCCTGCCTCATTATTCAAGCTCAGCCCATAATGCGACCAATTATGACTGCCGATTATCGATTTATGCCCATCAATTACAACTACCTTGGAATGTAATACCTTATCTTGAGCATCATAACTGACATCTATCTTTTCTTTAGCCAGCAAATCATAGATGTTCTTATTCATATCATGCCACGGCGCATCCTCTAAGACTATTTTGACTAGAACGCCTCTTCTTTGTGCCTTGATTAGCTCCTCGGCTAATTTAGACACATAACCATCTGCTCCCTCTTCTAACTTAGCCAGATACATCTCAACGTAAATTGACTCCCTTGCATTGGCTAATTCCTGACGCAGCCTCAAAAAGTAATCCCCATCAACCAACACCACCACATCATCACTATTTAAGGAAAATATATTTTCGGCAGGTATTACAAAGAAAAGTAAAATGGATAGGACTAAAACGAGTCTATTGTGCGGATCTATCTCGTACCTTACTTTTTCCATATTTATTCCACCCTGCAATAACCTGCTGGATTGCGGTGATTATTAGAAAGAATACACTAAGGAAGATATTAAACGCAGGTCGCTTTTTTTGGTATCTTCAGGCGGGTCAGAATTATAATCATTGATTAAGCTAAAGCGAACTGATAATTCTTCGCTGATGGGATTTTCGAACATAGTCTCAGAACGTAATCTACACTCACCCTTATTGCTTAAGGAGGAATAAAGAGAGATATCTTGCGAAATCTTTGATTTTTCAAACAGCGCTGCCTCAAAGAATGCCCTGGGAACTAAAACTACCTCATCGCTATCCTTGACTCCCTGCTTAAACTTTGTATGCTCTAAGCCTATTGCCGTCTCAACCATTGCCTTCCAGGTAGGGGTATCAGAATACCAATATCCCAAGCCAACAGCCGGTACGAGTCTATAATCGATGTTGGAAAATTTATTATGGTTAGCTTCAAGTTTATAAAAATTATACCACTTCCTTCCTCCGAAGCTAAAGGCATACCTGACTAAAGAATACCAATTCTGGGAATCCATCTTCTTATTTGACGAAGAATAAAAATTATTCGCCTTTATAGTAAATTCATCATCATCTGTCTTTCTATTTGCATATATGTTCAAAGATAGCTGCGAATTCTCCGTATTGCCCCGCGCCTCGTTATAGCCGATTGAGATCTCTCTTTTCCATAAATCAGGGGTTTCCTGTTTGGCTACAGCGACCCCTAGTTCTTTATCAGCAATAACCTCCTTGATAAACTCTCTTTTTACGGATATTTGCCCCATTGCCTCAGTCTCTATTATGATTGCTACCTCGCCATCATTTATTATTTGGCCGCTTATCTTATCGCCATTTTTTAATCGGATTTCATCGGCAGATAAATTAGTTTGTGAAAATAAAAGTCCCGATATGGTTAAAACAATTATAAAGATTGTGGCTAATTTCATCTTAACTTACT
>JBDRHR010000135.1:0-4733 GCA_043816605.1 Nitrospirota bacterium | reverse complement strand
CTTATGTCGTCTGTGAGGGATGAAAGGACAGTTTTAAATGTGTCTAAAAGCATATATATTCTATCTTTGTCCAATAATCATGCAATTTCAAGAATTTTAAGTGAAAACTCTATTTTTTCATATGTTCACCGAGAATTGCTGCACAACTCGAAATTTTGTTGACATGAATTTAATTTTGTGATATAATTTTTGTGATATAATTATTGATACAAAGGATTGAAATAAAGAATGTAGATTGCGAGTAAAGGAGGAAATTATGCCGACAGCAATAGCGATAAGATATAAGCTCCAAGAGGTATTTGCAGAGCCACAGGCAACAGTATTATCAAATGTAATAGTTGAGGCTTACAATGACCTTATAAAGGTAAGTGATTTTAATGAACTTAAGGGGATAGTAAAAGAGATTGTAGAGATTCAAAAGGGAACAGACATTAAGATGGGTGAGCTTGCAGAGGCTCAAAAGGGAACAGACATTAAGATGGGTGAGCTTGCAGAGGCTCAAAAGGGAACAGACATTAAGATGGGTGAGCTTGCAGAGGCTCAAAAAGAGAGTCAGAAGGAAATAGGCAGGCTTGATAAAACTATGCAAGAACTTGCAGAGGCTCAAAAAGAGAGTCAGAAGGAAATAGGTAAACTTGATAAGACTATGCAAGAACTTGCAGAGGCTCAAAAGAGAACTGAAATAGAAATCCGAGGACTCACCAAAGGATTGAAAGAGACAAGAGGAGAGGTTGGTGGACTCTCAAAAAGTATGAGCTATGCCTTTGAAAATGAAACATACAGGATGCTGCCAGAAACATTGAAACAACTCTGTGGAATTGAAATGAAGGAGAGATTGATTAGAACTGAAATTGGTGGTAAAGAAATAAATATATTGGGAAGGGCAAAAAGAGATAGTAAAGATGTGGTGGTAGTAGGAGAGGTAAAATTAAGGCTTGATGAGCGAAGGGAATCTAAAGGAAAGAATGTATTTGAGGAGTTAGATGAAAAGGTAGCCGCAGTGCAAGAAGAATATATTGAAGAGCCGGTAAAAGTCTTAGTTACCCATTATGCTACAAAAGGATTTGTGGACAAGGCAAAGGAAAAAGGGATAATCGTAGTTCAAAGCTTTGAGTGGTAGGGTGATAAAGTTGTGGCTGATTTAAGAATTTTAGAGATTAGTTTATTGTCCATCTTGGTTATAGTCTCTTTCTGCCTGGGTTTTAAGATACTCAGAATCCTTAAGGTTCAAACGAGTAGTTTTTTAGAAGAGACTGTGTTTTCCGTTGGATTGGGATTGGGATGTTTTTCTTATCTTGTATTAGGATTAGGGTTGGTTGGTCTTCTTTATGATTGGATTTTCTATGTAATATTTGGGGTTGTATTAGTTCTTTTCTTCCCCTGGAACCGATGGCGACAAGGAAGGTGGAATCTGCCTGAATTCTCCTTTCGATGTTTGACCCCGTTGTTCTTTCTCCTTTTAGCCATAATTTTACTACTTGTGCCTACCATCACCTTTGATGCTCTGGTTTATCATTTAGCCGTGCCTGAAATTTATGTTAAATATCATCGAATTATTTATCTGCAGGACAACTGCTTTTCAAATTATACCTTTAATACTGAGATGCTCTTTACCCTGGGGCTTTTATTAAAAGGGGACTTATTAGCTAAAGCAATACATTTTCTGTTTGGGGTTTTGTCTGCCCTGGGGATTTACTCTTTAGCCAGGAGATATTTTGGCCAAAGGACAGCCTATTGGTCTATATTAGCTTTTTGTAGTATGCCGTTAGCGATTTTTGTGGCTACGGTGGCATTTAACGATTTTGCCCTTACCTTTTATGAAATTTTAGCGGTTTATGCCTTTATTAATTGGCATAAGGAGAAAAATCGCGGCTGGTTATTAGTTTGTGGACTAACCTGTGGATTGGCGATTGGGACAAAATATTTTGGTGGGTTTTGCTTTATTATTTTAGCTTTAAGTATCCTAAGTATATCGTGGCGTCAAAAGGGCTGGTTAGAAGGACTCAAAACTACCGTTATTTTTGCCGGTTTAGTGTTGCTCCCCAATCTTCCCTGGTTGATAAAAAACCTTGTTTTCACTGGCAATCCTGTCTTCCCGTTGCTCTACGATGTCTTTGATGGAAAAAACTGGAGTCAATTCCATCAAGTTCGCTACCTTCATGAAATGACCCGATATAGCCTTGGCCCGCACTTTTTACTAAAACCATTCGTCTTCCTGTGGGATATAAGTTTTAAACATGGAGGAGGGATGGACTCCGGGATAAAACTTACCGTTGGTCCAATATTTTTAATAATACTACCTTTCCTTTTGAAATGCCGAAGATTAGATTTCAGCATCAAATATTTACTTGCCTTTTGTGAAATTTTCTTCCTCTTTTGGTCTTATACCTGTGCGGTTGACAGATTTGTCCTGCCTTGCTTTGTTTTATTATGTGTTGTCCTCGGTTATATTATTGAACGGTTCAAGGGTAAATTTCTTTATCCCTGGCTTCTTGCTATTTTATTTATCAGCCTGGGCTTGAATTTGGAATATGTCTTAAAGGTTATCCACAAAAATTCGTATTTTATGTGTTTGAAAAAGGCAAATACCGAAAAATTCCTGCTTGAAAAATCAATCATAAGTGATTGCTACGATGTCCTAACCTGCATCAATCATAATCTGCCGGCACAAAGTAAGGTTTTATTCATTGGTGAGGTGCGAAGTTACTACTGCCAAAGGAATAAATTAGTCGCTACCCAATTTGACACCAATATCATCCTCGAATTAATCCGCAAATCTAAAAATATTGAAGGACTAATGAAAAATTTAAAGGAGTTAGGGGTAACCCATGTGCTTTATAATGAAACAGGAGCAAAGTGGCTAACTCAATACTTTGACTACTTTCCCTGGAAAAACAATGAAGAAAAGGAATTATATAATTTATTCATGCAGGATTATTTAAAATTGATTTATAATAAAGGGGCTATATATTTATATGAGTTTAATATCAATCTTCATACGGACAGGGACAAGGAGGTAGTACCTCTGGCAGAGGTAGCACCTCCGGCATCCTATCCCTACAGATAATTACACCCGTAGGGACACTCACTATAGGTGTCCGATGCCTATGCCATATACAAATTCATACCTCTAATGACAAAATAAAAAATAGCCTTGACTAATTTGAACACTTAAAGTATTATATTTAATAATAGAGCAATGTGGTAGGGAACGGTTGCGACCATTTCCTACAGGAGATTTAGATGTCCAAACAACAGGAAAACAAGTCAATGGAATCGTGGATTTGGGATGCAGCATGCAGCATTCATGGTGCAGTTGATGCACCCAAGTACAAAGATTTTATCCTTCCCCTCATATTTGTAAAACGGCTTTGTGATGTGTTTGATGATGAAATTAACCGTATTGCTTCTGAGGTCGGAAACAGGGAAAAGGCATTCAAACTTGTTGAACACGATAAAAAATTGGTACGGTTTTATATCCCTCTCAAGCCGAAGAATGTTGATGACCCGATCTGGTTTGTTATCCGCAAACTTACTGATAAAATCGGTGAAAACCTTACTACTTATCTTCGGGCTATTGCAAAAGAAAACACTCTTCTTTCAGGGATTATTGACCGTGTGGTTGCCAATCCTATGTGGAATCAGACTATTGTTGCGACAACCTTTCAATGTTGTAAACAAGAATGGATACGGAATTTCTCGCAAAGCACGCAAAGGACGCTAAGAAGACCTAAAAACAATCTGTTATCTTTGTGGGCTTTGCGAGCTTAGCGTCTTTGCGAGAGATTGATTTCTTTTTTGTCCGACACTGGAGAGTTGTTGAGACACTATGTTTGAGGAAAAGGATTATGATGCCGATGCGTTCAGCCGTTTCCCCAACGGTGCGGGCTACCTCGGAGGTAAGGCGGACTGGGGCTGGATGCAACACATCCTTGCCAGCCTGAACGAAAAAGGCAAGGCAGCGGTTGTCTTTGATACCGGTGCGGCAAGCCGTGGTTCGGGTAATGCCAACACAAACAAGGAAAAAGATGTTCGTAAGTGGTTTGTGGAAAACGATTATATTGAAGGTGTTATTTATCTGCCGGAAAATCTTTTTTACAACACCTCTGCACCGGGAATTATCCTCTTTCTGAATAAAAATAAACCCACTGACCGCAAAAACAAGCTTTTTCTGGTCAACGCATCTAAGGATTTCGTCAAAGGCGACCCGAAGAATTATATCACCGATGAAGGCATTGAAAAAATCGCTTCATCCTTTTTGAAATGGGAAGAGATTGAAAAATTCAGCCGTATTGTAACCAAGGAAGAAATTGTCAAGAACGATTACAATATTTCTCCAAGCCGATACATTCATGTGAGTGAGGCAGAGGAATACCGTCCTATCGGAGAGATATGGGAGGAGATAAAGGAATTGGACAGCGAGTCGAAAAGGCTTGATGCTACCCTTGCGGGGATTATCGGCAGGCTGGGGGTGTGAATGAATACTTTTATAAATGATGTTCAATAAATTATTCAGCAATCACGACAAAAATCATATTCTGCAATAAACTTTGTTATAGTTGAAGCCTATTGGCAAATTGGCAGGCGGATAGTAGAAGAAGAACAACAAGGGGAAATCAGAGCCGAATACGGCAAGGGCTTAATAAAGGAATTTGCTAAACAGCTTGTTTCGCAATTTGGCAAAGGTTTTTCTGAAGCAAATTTGTGGAATTTCAGGCAATTCTTCCTGTCTT
>JBDRHR010000134.1:0-2986 GCA_043816605.1 Nitrospirota bacterium | reverse complement strand
CAATTCTTCGGGTTTATTCTTGTTCTTGAAGCCCAAAGGGCTGGTATTATTATAGCTAATAATGTAATGCACTAATATTTTAACCCCGAAGAGGTGTAATTATTATCATAGATTCTAAATCATTCCGAACAGTATTGAGTCCGACCTCGAAAGCAGGATTAACATGGTCAATAAGAATAGGAGTAAGAATTATTTTCTTCTGTTCATTATCAAAAGTGATATTAAAATGAGAGAAAATATCTATACGTCCAAGTAAATAAGGGGTGGTTTCCTTTTCTGAGAAGAGGCATTTGATGGTTAGTTCATAATCTCCGATTTTAGCGGTTATTTGACTGATATAAACCTTTACTCCATTACCTTCAATGCCGTAAGAACGGTCAATAGGACAACGATTTAAATCAATGTCTAAATCTTCCGCTGCAGAAGAAGGCATCATTGTGCAATCGGCACCTGTATCGAGAAGAAATCTATACGGAGCATAGCCGGATTTTTCCAATATCAAGATGTCTATTTTTGGGTCTGGGATGACTCCAAGGTGTGTTCTTTTTTCTAATAGCGGAAATTCAATAGACACAGATAACTCCTTTGGGTTCAATATATTCATAGATAATATCTTTTCTTTTTAGTTTTTTTTCAGTTATTGCACGGGTTAATTCTTTGTGAGTTTTTGCTTCGGCAACTACCTGGTCATTCATGGTAGCAATAAATTTGCCACTGTATTTTTCCTGAAGTTGAATATAATCTTTTGTTTTCATAATATATTTACCACCTCAAACATAATTTAGCATGTTTTGAGAAGGTTGTCAAGTAAAATTTTACCACGAATAACACGAATTTTACGAATTTTAGAAATTAGGAGACAAGGAATCAAGGGGATAAAGTTATCCACAGCTCTCAAATTATATACTTTCCTATATCTCAAGAAAAATTTCTTGCATCAAGGTTCAGAGTAAAGGAGGAATGCTGTATGCGGTCAGATTTAATGAAGAAGGGGTTTGAGCGAGCCCCACATCGCTCACTATTTAAGGCTATGGGCTATACCGACGAAGAGATAGCCAGACCAATTATCGGGATTGCTAATTCGGCTAATGAGGTTATCCCGGGACACATCCACTTGAACGGGATTGTCGAGGCGGTAAAGGCAGGGATAAGGATAGCGGGCGGCACGCCAATGGAATTCTCTACCATTGGGGTTTGTGACGGCATCGCTATGGGACACAAAGGAATGAAGTATTCATTAGCCTCGCGGGAACTTATTGCCGATTCGGTTGAAGTAATGGCAATGGCATATCCGTTTGATGGGCTGGTTTTAGTGCCAAATTGCGATAAGATTATCCCGGGAATGCTGATGGCGATGCTGAGACTGAATATCCCGGGGATAATGATAAGTGGCGGACCAATGTTAGCCGGCGAACTTCAAGGCAGGGTAATTGATTTGATTACGGTTTTTGAAGGTGTTGGTGCCTATGCCGCAGGTAAGATTACGGATGAGGATTTAAAACAATTAGAGGATGAGGCTTGTCCCGGCTGTGGTTCTTGTGCCGGGATGTTCACGGCTAATTCGATGAATTGTATGAGTGAGGCGTTGGGATTAGCCTTGCCGGGTAATGGCACTATTCCTGCCGTTCATGCAAAACGAAAAAGACTGGCTAAAAAAACAGGAATGAAGGTGATGGAGTTGGTTGAAAGGCAACTATTACCGCGTGATATTGCTACGGAAAAGGCATTCAGGAATGCTATGGCGGTTGACATGGCATTGGGTTGCTCAACGAATACGGTCTTGCATCTTCCGGCTATTGCTAAAGAGGCAAAGCTCACGATTGACCTGAATTTGTTTAATGAAATATCCAGCCGCACACCCAATCTATGCAAAATTTCCCCAGCAGGCACACATCACCTTGAGGATTTGGATAAGGCCGGCGGGGTTTCTGCCGTTATGGCTGAATTGAATAGAAAAGGATTGCTTGATTTAGATGCACAGACAGTTACAGGTAAACAGGTGAAGGATAACATCCAAGGAGCTAAAAATCTTAATCCACAGGTAATTCGACCACTTGAAGACCCTTATTCAAATAATGGTGGGATAGCCATTCTCTTTGGCAATCTTGCCCCGGAGGGTGCGGTGGTTAAGCAATCTGCGGTAGATAAAAATATGCTTGTGCATCAGGGTCAGGCAAAGATATTTGATGCGGAAGAAGATGGGATGAAGGCAATCCTTGAAGGAAAGATAAACAAGGGTGAGGTAGTCGTTATCCGCTACGAAGGTCCTAAAGGCGGTCCCGGGATGCGTGAGATGCTCGGTCCTACCTCGGCGATTGCCGGCGTAGGATTAGATAAGGAAGTAGCGTTACTTACCGATGGTAGGTTTTCTGGCGGCAGTCGCGGAGCGGCTATCGGCCATATCTCCCCTGAGGCACAGGAAGGCGGCACAATTGCCATCATCAAGGATGGCGATATAATCAAGATAGACATTCCCAATAAACGGTTAGATGTAGAACTTTCTCCGGAAGAAATAGACAGACGGCTTAAAGACTGGAAGGCACCGGATTACAAAATAAAAGAAGGCTACCTCTACCGCTATGCCCAACAGGTTACCTCTGCCAGCACTGGGGCGGTGTTTAAGTAACGGTAAGCGGGAAGGTAACCCCTCAGAAGGTGTGAAAGAATCGATTTTTCAACGATATTTAAAAAATTTCTGCCTGCAAATACTGACCTTACAAACTTTATTTTACCCTAATTTCATTTTTTTCACACCTTCTCAGTTATAGGGGAAAAAACAACCATCTAACCCCCTTTTTTAAGCTTATCCTTACCCACAAGTCTATAATATCTTACAAATAAGGATGTTATACGGATTTCAGAAAGTAATCGTTGATTCCATAATCCAATCGAAACTACATATAGAAACGATTTGTTTGGGATTAGAGACCAATCGATTCCACGCATCGCCTACTGCTTCTTCCAGCATCGTTTCGTTGAGATAGAC
>JBDRHR010000133.1:0-3247 GCA_043816605.1 Nitrospirota bacterium | reverse complement strand
TGCGCCAACCTCACTATAAACCCAAATAGTACTCCCATAGATTACTCTTTTTACTTTTGCTCTCCTTACTGCCTCAAGAACATTAATAGTGCCTCTTACATTAATTGCCTCTGAATAATAGGGATCATTATAAACATCTTTTACATCAGCAATGGCAGCAAGATGCATCACTGCATCTATCCCACTCATGGCAAAAGCTAATGCATTTATGTCTAAAATACTTCCTTGGTAATACTCAATATCCTTTCTAAAAGTTGGCATCATTGCATCAAAAATTCTTACATTTACACCTTTATCTCTTAATTTATCCACCACATGAGAACCAATAAAACCACTCCCACCTGTAACCAAAACCTTCATTTTTACCTCCTAATTTACTGAAGTGTTTCTCCCTTATAATAAATAGGAACACACCAATGATTATTGACAATCCATTCTGTGTTGGGCAATTTGTAATTCTTCTTTAATATGATATGACAGGGTTGGTCATAAACCTTGCCTGTTGAATTTTCAATAGAGTCAAAAACTATATATTTATAATAACCTAAGGTCATGCCTCTAGGGAACTTCACTCTGTTAGGAAACTTTGGGTCTAAATATTTCCGAGCATAAGTATTTTTCCACTCAACAATCTCATCAAGCCTGTCAATCTGTATGCATCCGATAGCGGCTGTAAACTCGCTCATTCTGAAGTTCAATCCTTCAACTTTATAATCAAACTTTCCGTAGTTTCTATATTGCTTTGAAAATTCTATTAATTCTTTATTATTAGAAACCAGCATGCCTCCTTCACCTGTAGAGATAGTTTTTGTAGCATAGAAAGAGTAAACTCCGACATCTCCCCACGTTCCCGGCTTTTTACCACTCCAAGAAGCACCATGGGCATGGGCGCAGTCTTCCAGAAGTATAATTCCCTTTTTTCTGCACAGAGCTGCTATCTCATTAATCTGAAAGGCAATATGGCCTCCTATATGCACAACCCAAACAGCAACAGGTTTATATTGTTCAATCTTTACCTCCAAATCTTGTAGAGATAAGCACAAATCTTCCCTATTGCAATCAACAAATTCCGGGATTCCGCCTGCTTTTAGTATGCTTAGGGCAGTTGCCATAAATGTATTGGAGGGACAAAGAACAGTCTTCCCCTTTACATTAAAGAACTCCAGAGCCGCAAGTGCCGCACCTGTCCAGCCAGAAAAGGCAACGGACTCCAGGTCATTATAAACGCTCCATTTCTGCTCAAACAACTGTGTGAACTTTCCTTCGGACCATCGCTGAGTCTCAATAATCTCATTCCAGAGCTTATGTAATTTTTAGTATCTTCTTTTTCAAATCCAATAGTAAATTTCATTATCTCTCCTTATAATAGTTAGTTTAAAAATTCTTATTTTAATTTTCTGACATAATGATTCCGCCCGCGCAAACATTATCATCCTGCACAAAAACGAACCTGCCTAATTCCGCAATATCACTAAAGGCTTTTATCACCAAAGGCCTGTTGCATTTAATAATTACCTCTGCCACATCAAGATATTTTAAACTAGCGGCATTTTTCTGGATTACCTTAAGGCTGGAGGAATTAATTCTTCTCTCGATAACCTCTATCCGGCAGCTTGTCTCCTGGGTGGCACACCTTAAAGTAAAAACCTCACCCTTTTTAAGATCCTCTTCTGCCAGCCAGATTAGCGTGGCTTTAAACCTGTCGGCCAAGTGAGGCTGGCTATTCGCCTGACAAATTACATCCCCCCGGCTCAAAGAGGTTAGGCCGGCAGTTGTAATACCGATGCTTTCCCCAGGGAAGCTTTTGTCTACATCACTATGCAGATATTTTTCAATAGTCGCTATACTGTCCTCATAGCCTCCGGGAAAAATTTGAATTTTATCTCCTTGTTGAATTAACCCTGCCTCTAACCTGCCTACAGCAATGCGCTTATCTTGGATTTCATAAATATCCTGTACCGGGAATATCAGAGTCTTATTTTCGGCAGTCTCTTTATCCTGAAGGCAATCGAATGCGCTCAATAAGCTGGGGCCGTCATACCAATTAAGATTTGGTGATTTCCAGGCCACATTATCTCCGTTTATCGCAGAAATAGGAATGCAGGAAACCGGTTTGATGTTTAAAGAGCTGAGAAAATCCTCTATTTGCGCCTTAACCTTATCAAAGTTTTTTTTATCGAAATTCACCAAATCCATCTTATTTATAACTACGATGATTTCATCCAGGCCAAGCAAAGACAAAACATAAGCATGCCGCCTGGTCTGCTCCTCTACTCCCGCGTGCACGTCAATAATCAATACTGCTGACTCAGCCTGAGAAGCGCCTGTAATCATGTTCTTCATGAATTCCACGTGCCCGGGAGCATCTATAATAATATACTGCCTCTTCTTGGTCTTAAAAAATACCTGGGTAGTATCAATAGTAATTCCTCCGCGGCGCTCCTCCTCCAGGCTGTCTAAAAGATAAGCAAATTCCGTCTGGCTGCCTAAAGCATTTGAGGCTGCTCTAACCTCTTCGATTTTCCCGGCAGGCAAAGAACCGGTATCATAAAGCAGCCTGCCGATTAGGGTAGATTTACCATGGTCAACATGCCCGACAATCACGAATTTAAGCGTATTCATTGAATAACTTTTTTACCGAAAGGAATTCCCGTCCATATCCTTTCATGAATATAATAAAATATCAGTTTTATTACCATTTCCGCAGCGCCCACCCCTAACGAGAGTACGACTTTACGGGTAAAAACGAAAACTATCAAAACCGTAGTGATAGTGCCGAATATCCTCCAGCTCAGGGCTTTGATTATCGAACGTAAAGGCGCATCTTTATAAACCTTCATTTTACATGTACCCCAATGACCTTAGCTTCTGCATCGTATAGGCCGACTCCTTATCCTGGCTACGGCCGCTTCTTTCAGATACCTTGGAGGTCTTTAATTCCTCTATTATTTTATCTATGCTATCGGCGCAGGAATCCATGGGACTACAACAGGTTTGACAACCAATACTCCGGTAGCGCTTGCCCTGCTTGGCAAAATACAAAGGCACTAGCGGGATATTTTCCCTTTTTATGTATTCCCAAATGTCAATTTCGCGCCAACCCAAGAGAGGATGAATCCTTAAATGCTCCTGGTCTTTGGCTTTTGTTTTATATTGGTCCCAAAGCTCCGCAGGCTGATGAAGATAGTCCCACTGAAAATTTCCGTCCCTGGGGCTAAAAACCCTCTCTTTTGCCCTGATGCCGTGT
>JBDRHR010000132.1:0-31843 GCA_043816605.1 Nitrospirota bacterium | reverse complement strand
TGGAATTTTTTGGTTAGCCTGTCAAGGGGATATAGTGTCCAAAATAAGATTTCAATAGTTACAGAATAGAGGATAAAAATACATAACTCCTTGATACCAAAAGGCTTATTAAAGAGAAAAGGGGATTTTCAGATGAAAGAGGCGTGGACAATCAAGGTTTTGGTAGAATACGAAGTAAAGGCGATTCAGCACTATTTGGCGGATATAACACTCAACAGATAAAAAGAAAAATGGGTGTGCCTGACAACAGACCATTGGCAGATTTTCTGCCTGCCATTACCATAAAAGCCAAAGACCTTGCTACGGAAATAACAAACTTCAATGTAAAAAAATCGGACTTGAAAGGCGAACAACCTATAACTAATGAGCATATAAAAAACAACAGGGATGTTAGAGGTTTATTAGGTAAAAGTGGTATTAAGCCGGAAGAGTTGCCTCCGGAAGAAGATATTAAGAAACTGGAACGCAGGGTAAAAAGTGACGAGAAAATTTTATCTAAAAATACAAAATTGCTTAAAGGCGAAAAGAATGAATAAAGAAGTTTTATTAGAACAGTTTTGCTGCTATCTAACACCTGATACTTGAATATTTCCTCGTTTTTGCTCTAACCAAACCATCAAGATGGATATATCCGCAGGACGGATACCTGAAATTCGAGATGCCTGCCCAAGGGATACGGGCTTGATTTTTGACAGTTTATCCTTAGTTTCATTAGAAAGCCCTGTAAGAGCGTAATAATCAAAATTGGGTGGTATTTTCCAATCTTCCATTCGTTTAAATTGCTCTAATTGTGCCCGTTGCCTTTTGATGTACCCTTCGTATTTAATCTCTATCTCTACTTGTTCTATCACATCTCTGGGTAAGGTGGTCTGACCTTCATATTTTACCTCTGGTCTCCGTAGCCTTTGAGCCAGGGTATCATGCGTTCCTTCCGCAGTAGTCCGGTTTAACCGAATGATTTCACCTTCAATCTGCCTTTTCTTGGTTAATAACCCTTCGTATTGGGCATTGGAAATCAAGCCAAATTTATGTCCATAAGGCATCAGTCGTAAATCAGCATTATCCTGTCGCAGGATTAACCTGTATTCAGCTCGAGAGGTGAACATACGGTAGGGTTCTTGAGTCCCCTTTGTGACTAAGTCATCAATCAAAACACCAATATATGCCTCAGAGCGTTTCAGGATAAAGGGTTCTTCCCCCCTTAATTTAAGCACGGTATTTATCCCTGCCATTATGCCTTGAGCCGCGGCTTCCTCATAACCAGAGGTACCATTAATTTGACCTGCAAAATAAAGGTTTTCGACTAACTTAGTTTCTAATGTAGGTTTTAATTGGGTTGGTGGGGCAAAATCATACTCAATCCCATAGCCCGGTATAACAATCTTTGCCTTTTCTAACCCGGGAATAGTTTTGAGTATCTTTTCCTGGACATCTAATGGCAGACTTGTCGAGACCCCATTTAAATAATAAACCTCTGCATCGCTACCTTCCGGCTCAATAAATATTTGATGTCGTATTTTATCAGCAAACTTCACTACCTTATCCTCAATAGATGGGCAATATCTTGCACCCGTGCCTATTATCTTTTTGGCACCATAAAGGGGCGACCTGTCAAGATTGGCACGGATTATCTCATGGGTAGCCTGGTTGGTATAAGTCAGGTAGCACGGTATTTGGTCACGGTCAATTTCTTTGGTAGTAAAGGAAAAAGGTAAAGGTATTTCATCGCCGTCTTGCCTTTTTAAATTAGAAGTATCCACGGTTGTCCTATCAATGCGAGGGCTTGTGCCCGTCTTTAGTCTGCCCAATTCAAAGCCAATCTCTTTTAATGAAGCAGACAATCCATAGGCTGATTCCTCACCAATCCTTCCACCGCTAAAGGATTCAAGTCCGACATGGATAAGTCCATTCAAGAAGGTGCCGGTAGTGATAATTACGGCTTTAGATTGGTAAGTATTTCCTTTATCGTCCATTACGGCAGTAACTTTACCGTTTTCGACCAATATCTTTTCTGCGGTTGCCTCAGCAATCTCAAGATTGGGTTGAGTTTCTACTATTTGCCGCATAGCTATTTGATATGCCTTCCTATCAGCTTGAGCCCGAGGTGAACGCACAGCAGGACCTTTTTTGGTATTAAGCATGCGGAACTGTATCCCGGTCATATCAATCACCTTAGCCATCTCGCCGCCAAGGGCATCAATTTCCCGAACTAATTGTCCTTTTGCTAATCCACCAATAGCCGGGTTACAAGACATTTGGGCGATTGTCCGGCGGTGCATAGTTAGCATTAGGACTTTGCTACCCATTCGAGCCGCAACTAAACTCGCCTCGCATCCCGCATGCCCTCCACCCACAACTATTACATCATACATCTCTTTACCCTCCTCTACTATTTTAACTAATCATTCCGAATTTGTCAATGGATTTTCCTTGACATATCCAGTTTTATGTGGTATAATAATTATCAAGAATTAAAATTGGTTGGAGAAAGGGGGAAGCGTAAAGGTTAGAATTTCAACCGATAGTAAAAAATATAGATTTAAGGAGGTAGAAAAATGATTTTAAGATTAATAGCCGGGACATTGATAACATTAATGGTTTGGTCCGGCGGGGCATTTGGGCAAGATACAGAATTAGCTACAATAAACAAGGCAATTAAAGCCAAAGGTGCGAAGTGGACAGCAGGAGAAACATCTGTTTCCAAATTATCTAAAGAGGCAAGAAAGGCACTGTGCGGGGCGATAAAAGAACCGCAACTTGAACCAGGAATAACTGTCCAACCGAAGAGGGCACTTCCGACGACTTTGGACTGGCGTAATGTTGGTGGAACTAACTGGACAACACCTATCCGTAACCAGGCAAATTGTGGAAGTTGTGTTGCTTTTGGGGCAATAGGGGCATTAGAGCCTTTAGTTCGAATTGAGGTAAATAATCCTACATTACCAATTGACCTCTCAGAACAACATCTTTTCTCATGTGGTGGCGGAGATTGTGATTGGGGTTGGTATCCATCAATGGCGGCAAATTACCTGAAATACAGTGGAACACCAGATGAAACTTGTTATCCTTATCAATCATGGGATGGTAATGATTATCCATGTTTAGGTACCTGTCCAGACTGGCCAAATAGGGCGGTAAAGATTACACAATGGAATTGGGTAGCTAACAATGTGGATAATATAAGAGGGGCATTACTTGGGACACCACTATCAACGACTATGGATGTTTATGACGATTTCTTTAGTTATACGGGTGGTGTCTATGAACATACATGGGGAGCTCTTGCAGGAGGTCACCAGATTACCTTTGTTGGCTATAACAATACCGAAGGATATTGGATTTGTAAGAATAGCTGGGGAACAGGTTGGGGTGAAGCCGGTTGGTTTAAAATAAAGTATAACAACTCTGGAATTGGCGATAGCACCATTCTTATGTCGGGAACAATAATACCTAAAACACTATCACTTAATATCCTCCTTAATGGTGGCACCTTTACAACGAGTAATAATCTGTTTGCTAAGGCTCATGTGACTAATGATGCCACTCCGGATGAGGTAGATGTAAAGGTTTGGGTTCAACTTCCAGATAGTAGCCTATTGTCTTTACTTAATTTGCCAATGGTAACAATTGGTGCAAATGCGGACTTTGATGCAACCCTGTTAAATTATACCCTGACAGGAGGAGAACCTCTGGGTAATTATAAGATTGGTGGTAGATTCTTATCATGGATAAGTGGAGATATTCTTTGTGAGGATATTGAACCCTTTGTCGTCAGATAAAAATTTTAAGCTAAGGAAATTAGGGATGAGGGATGAGTGGAAAATTAATTCTACTCATCCCTTTTTCCTATGTAATCGGTCAGTTACGCGTGGGAAAACAACCCCCTAACCCCCTTTTTTAAGGGGGAATAAAACGGGGTTGTGCCATATTCCCCCTTAAAAAAGGGGGTTAGTGGGTTGTTCTTCTTGCCCGGTCAAAAAATAACCCCGCGTAACTGATCCATTACTTTCCTATTAAAAGAGGTGCTGATTTGGGAACGAAGCAAGCTTCATGGAATAAGAAGTTATTATTTCTTCTATTAATGGTTTGTTTGACTGGAATGCAATCATTACCTCCGCAAGAGGAGAAGAATAATACCTCTATCCAGATATTTTACTCCGGGAATATAATAGGCTATTTGGAGTCGTGTGGGTGTGGGGGTAAGCAAGACGGCGGGTTAGCAAAATGGGCTACATTTATTAAAAAAAATACTCAAAGTTCACCGATAAATCTTATATTGGACTCCGGTTACTTTATTTCAAATCAACAAGATATAAAGGAATTAAAAACTGAATATGTGGTTAAAGCAATGTCTGAAATTGGGTATGATGCGATAAATTTAAGCGAAAGAGACATATCTCAAATAGGTAAAAATCCCCTGATTAGTTTAAAACAAAAATACAACCTACCTTTTGTTTCTTCCAATATATTTTGTCTTGAATCAATGAAATTACTTACAACCCCTTACATAATTAAATCCTTCCGTCAATCTAATAACAAAGAAATTAAAATAGGTATCTTTGGTCTGGCTCGACAAATAAACTTAGAAAAAGAAGGCTTGATTATAAAAAATCCAACTACTGTGGCTAAAGAGGTAGTTGAAGAATTAAGAAATAAATGTGAGTTTATTATAGCACTTACGCAACTTACTAAAGAAGATTCTCTGTTACTGGCAAAAGATGTCCATGGAATAGATATTATAATTTGTAGTGGTAAATTTAGCTTTACAGATGAGGAAAGATTGACTAAAGTTGACCAGGGAATTATTGCTCAACCTGACTCCAAGAAAACAAAGGCAACATCTTTTAAATTATATCTTAATGATGAAGGCAAGATATCTTCATTTGAAGAAAAGTATGCTCCTCTTGATGATAAAATACCTTTTGATGAGAAAATAGTTAAGATAATTGATGAATACAAGGGGAAAATTAAAGATAAGGAGTCAAGTGAGCCAAAAACCAGGGTTGTTCAGAAGATATATGTAGGAACAAATGAATGCGGACAATGTCACCAGAAACAATATAAGAAATGGCAAAAATCAAGGCATTCAAAGGCATTTTATTCACTAAAGAAGGCTAAAGAGGAAAAAAATCCTGCATGCCTCAAATGTCATACGACAGGATATAGGCAGGATAATGGATTTTGGGACACGGAGACGACACCTGATTTTATCAATGTGGGTTGTGAGGAATGTCATCGATTAAGAATTGGACATGTGATGCTCCATAAAACCCCTTTAATAGATGAAAAGACAATCATAACTGCCGATAAACCTGGAAAGGTAAATTCAAGTGGTATTTGCATGAAATGTCATACGGTTGACAAGGATACCAAATTTGATTTTGAGAAAGACAAGAAAAAGATAGTCCATTGATTGGAGAAAGTGAGCAGGGGAGAAAGTGAGAAAGTGAGATTGTTAAAATAAACTCTCCGGCACAATAATTATATCTTCCGGACAAATGGTAATATTTTTCCCCAGAGCACCCTTTTTTATAATCTTGTTAACATCTATTTTAATAATCTCATACTGGCCGTCTTTTTTGCGAAATATCGTAACATTATGCAAATCTGCAAATTTTGTAAATCCACCGGATAAAGCAATTGCCTTTAGAAGATTGACCCCTTCATTCACTGAAAATACCCCGGGCCTTTCTACCTCACCCATCACCGAAAATTTTTTACTACTACTCTGGATAACAGAAACTGTTACCCTTGGATTGACAAGATAATCCTTACCCAAAAGTGAGGCAATTTCCTCACTTAGTTCAGCTGGAGTTATCCCTAAAACATTTATATTCCCAATTACCGGGAATGAAATCCTGCCATCTGGTGCTACCGGCACTGTTTTTCTTAAATCCGGGTCTTCTATGACAAATATTTCTAAGATGTCGAGAGGTCCGATAGTATAAGACCCTAATGGTTGGTCAAAACTTGGTTGGTTAAATCTTGGTTTATTAAACCTCATGTTCACAGAAACAGGGATATTTATCTGTTCGTCTATCTCCTTATTTGCATAGATTAATATATATCTTAATTTATACCTTTCTGTATTATCAAGAGGGATATGAAATTTAGCGGTTATTTCCTTATCAGGCTCTAAATGACCAAAGGTCTTCACCCCTTCCCAAATCACCTTATCGTCTATGTCTATCAGATTAACTTGAAGTATAAAAGAAGAAATGCTAACAAACCCCACATTTGATATTTTAAAGGATACTTTACTGCGGGAGGTAAAGGAACCGGGTAAAATAGGCGTAATTTCCAATTGAGCATTGGAGAAGGATTCAAATTGGCTACTTTCGGCAGGCATTTTACCAGGGGCAAAAGAAGGTAGCTCCTGAGCGAGGACACCTTGAACAATAAATATATTAAATAAAATCTGTATTAGAAACTTATTCATTCTCATATAATTATAACACAAGGGACAGGAAATGTCAATGGATTAAAATTATTAATTATTAATTGATAATTGTTAATTGATAATTCTATATTATCCTCCCCTCAACCATTCTAAGGGGTCAACCGGCTCACCATGAACCCTTATTTCAAAATGTAAATTATATTCCTCATCAGCCACCGGATTGCCTGCTTTGCCGATAGAAGTGCCTTTCGATACCTTCTCACCTACCGAGACGAGGATATTTGATAAATTGGCATAAAGGCTGTAAAGACCGTTACCATGGTCAACCATAACTAACATTCCATATCCTTTAAACCAGTTGGCAAAGACGACATTGCCTTCCTTGACCGAGGTAACTGTTTCTCCCTTAGGGGCAATAATATCAATCCCTTTGTTAACTACATAAGCATTAAACTTCGGGTGTTTATAGCTACCAAATTCACGATAAACTTTATGATTTCTCACTGGCCAGGGTAAATCCCCTGTTCCCCGAATTGCAGGTTTTTTTACATAGGTTTTCTGCGACTCTAATTTTTTAATTAATTGTTTTAACTCTAAGGAATTTTGTTTTAATTTAGTTATCTCTTGTTGATATAGTGATTTTTTTCTTTGAATGGTAGTTAAAAGTTGTTGTTTATTCTCTTTCAGTCTTGTTTGGTTAGTCAAAAGGATTTGTTGAGAGGTCTTTATTTTAGATGTTTTATTATATTCAGATTGCAATCTGCCTTTCTTCTGGATATAGGCATTCTTTTTCCCTTTTATATCATTAATTAGTTCAGTATCGGCTTTAGCAATCAGGGTCATAAAATATAATCGTTTAGAGATATCCGCAAAATCATCCGTATTAAATAAACTTATCAGGATGTCGCCACCTCTATATTTATAGATAGCGTTAAGTCTTTTAAAGAAGATGTTTTGTTTTCTGTTTAATGCTGATTCTGTGACCACGATACTTCTTTGAGTGCTACAAACATTCTTATAAACTGTAACTAATTCTTTTTTTAGGCAACCTAATTTCTCCCCACTAATTATAAGTTGTTTTTCTACATCAGAAAGTTTTTTTAGAGTCTGTTCCTCTTGCCCACTTAATTTTTTTAATTCCTGTTTCTTTTTATCTATCGTTTTGGTGACAGTAGTTAATTTATTCTTTTCCTTATCAACTGATGAACCCGTATGTCCATAGGTATAAGTTATGAGCAGGAAAGATAAAATTAAAATTATTTTAAGAAGATTCATTTCAAAATCCTCCTTTGGTTAGGTTATTTAGGCTGTAGGCTATTAGGTTGTTAGGTAGGAGGAGGAAATCTCATACCTTCAGCCTAACAGCCTATCCACTATTTTTTAGGTTTTAAAAAATAATGTAGTGATAGAAAGCTGCCCAGACATCCGGACAGGGCACTGGCTAATAGTATGCTCAGAATAAATTCTAAGGGGATAAATTTAATGGGGATAAGTTGAAACAAGGCATCAGAGGTGCATAATTTAAGGACAATAAATTTATATAGTAACCATAATAAACCGATAGCTATTCCTCCGCTTATTAGTCCTTGTAATGAGCCTTCTATTAATGTCGGGCATCGAATGAACCATTTAGTCGCTCCAACTAATTTCATAATCTCTATTTCTTCTTCTTTAGCAAAAAGACCTAATTCAATGGTATTTGAGATGATGATTAAAGTGGCGATGCCTAAGACAAAAGCTACCCCTACAATTATTATCATTAATCCGGAAGTGATTTTATCAAGTATATTAACCATTCTTTGACCATAATCAACCTCAGTGACTAATTCAGACTTTTCGAGCTCCTGAGCGATTTTTTTTAATTCCTCCCAGACAAAATCAGTTCTTTTTACCTTTACTTCTAAGTAATTAGGTAATGGGTTAGAAGGTAGATTATCTAAAATATCCTTATTTTCCCCTAAGTTTTCTTTAAACTTTTTTAAGGCATCTTGTTTTGAGATGTAAATTACCTCACTAACCTGCTCTATCTCGCTTATTGTTTTCTCAAATTCAATGATTTGTTGTTGTGGTATTTTATCCTTTAAATAAACGAGGATTGAAGTTCTTTGAACGAACAGGTCAGATACCCCTTTTAGATTAGTGGTAAAGAGCAAAAACAGGCTTAAAACAAACAGGGTAACCGTAATTATCCCAATACTGGCATAACTCATTGAGCCGGCGCGTTTAAAATTTATACAAGCCTCTTTAATAAAATATTTAGTTGTATCAAACCCCATTGAATATCTCCTTTTATTGTAACACTTTAGCCATCTGAAGTATAATTGGATAAAAATGTAAAATGGGTACTGTCCAATGAAAAATGTAAAATGAATACTGTATAAATAAGCCTAATATAAGGTTAGTATCTTCTAATTTTCAATTTTTCATTATCCATTTTACAGTTTACAGTTAATTTTACGGTTACACTTCATTTGAGTAAATAGTTACAAAATTTTTAACCGGCTAAACGCTTTCTATCTCTCCATTGACAACATGGATGACTCTTCCTCCGTATCTTTTGGCTAATTCTAAATCATGAGTAGCGATGATTACGGTTGTGCCTTGCTCATTGGCATTTAAGAAGAGGTTTATAATTCCATTAGTCAATTGTGCATCTAAATTTCCTGTCGGTTCATCAGCTAAAAGAATAGGAGGGTCATTTATTATTGCCCGAGCTATGGCTACCCGTTGTTGCTCCCCACCGGATAATTCATGGGGAAAGCAGGATTTTTTTTGGGTCAATTCAACAATATTTAAGGCTTTAAGCGTCCTTTTATAAACCTCTGCCTCTTTTGTGCCAATTACTCTTAAGGCAAAAGCCACATTTTCAAAGACGGTCTTTGAATATAACAACTTAAAATCTTGAAACACTATGCCGATTCGTCTTCGTAGGTAGGGGATATTTCGATTAGGCATAATCCCGACATCTTTACCAGCCACATATATAAATCCGGAGCTTGGTCGTTCATCGGCATAAATCATTCTTAGAAAGGTAGTTTTGCCTGCCCCTGAAAGACCAACTAAAAACACAAACTCTCCCCGTTCAATCTTCAGGGTAATATTATTTAATGCCTGGATTCCCCGGTCATAAACCTTAGTTAGATAACGGAATTCAATCATTTTAATTTCCTCATATAGTATAATTTAGGTGTTTAGGCTGAAGGCTGTTAGACTGTAGGTTAAAGATTGAAGACTGTTTTAGCCTACAGTCTAACAGCCTTCAGCCTAAACACCTTTGATGACCTCTTTGACTGCCTTGACAATATGGGTTGATTTCATCCCAAATCGCTCTAATAATTCATCCGGTGTGCCGGAAAGACCAAATTTATCAGGGACACCGATTCTTTTCATTGGCACAGGGCAATTTTCTACTAACACCTCTGCTACCGCACTTCCTAATCCACCAATAATTGAGTGCTCTTCACAGGTAACAATTGCCCCGGTATCCTGTGCCGCCCGAATAATTATTTCTTTATCAATTGGTTTGATGGTGCTCATATTAATAACCCTTGTGGTAATGCCTTCTTTTTCTAATTCATCAGCCGCCTGCAGAGCCTCAAAGACCATCAGTCCTATGGTAATAATAGTGGCATCTTTTCCATCTTTGAGAATTACTCCCTTACCAATCTTGAATTCATAATCATTGGAAAACACAACAGGGAATTTTGCCCTGCCCAATCTAATATAAAATGGACCTGAAACCTTTGTGCAGGCAATAACCGCTTTTTCTGTCTCTATCCCATCCGCCGGAACTATCACGGTCATATTAGCCAGACTGCGCATTAAAGCAATATCCTCAATTGCCTGATGAGAGGCGCCATCCTCTCCTACAGAGATACCGGCATGGGTAACGACAATCTTAACATTAAGTTTTGTCCAGGCAATAGAGGTTCTCACCTGGTCAAAGACTCGGCAAGAGCCAAATACGGCAAAGGTAGAGACAAAGACTATCTTCCCACAGGTAGCCAATCCTGCGGCAAAACCTATCATATTAGCCTCTGCTACCCCAAGATTAATAAATCTATCCGGAAATGCCTCACGGAACATAGATGTTCTCGTAGAAGACGAGCAATCCGCATCTAAAACCACTATCTCCTGATTTTCCTTGCCTAATTTTATCAGTGTTTTACCGTAGGCGTCTCTTGTTGCCATTAATTCTGCCATAATACATCTCCTTTCCCTTATATCTTAACCCTTAATTCCAAATTAGTATGAAAGTCGGTTATTCGTACAACTTTAATAACCTACTCCCATGAATAACTGTAATTATCTCTATATAATCTCTTTTAACTTGATAAACAATTCTATAACTTTTATAAATCAACTCTCTAACTTCGGGGTCATATGATTCTGGAAGTCGTCGCCCCATTTCAGGAAATAATTCTAAATACTCTATCATTTCAAACACTCTATCATTAAGCATGTTAGCATAATAGGGTGAATCTAAAGCAATATAATTACATATCTCTTTTAAATCTCTAATTGCCTCTTTCGACCATTTTACTTTAGCCATTCTTTCATTATTTCCTTTGCCTCTTCATGGGTATAAAATTGACCTGTTTCCAATTCCCTTTGCCCTTTTAATATCTTTTGCTTTACATATAACTGTTCCATTATGTCTTCTAACGTAGAGTGTTCAGACATCTTATTTACCAACGAAATCACATTTTCTTTTACTATAGATACTACAGCCATTGAAATCACCTCCCTT
Source organism: Nitrospirota bacterium (assembly GCA_043816605.1). Lineage (GTDB taxonomy): Bacteria > UBA9089 > CG2-30-40-21 > CG2-30-40-21 > SBAY01 > JBDRHR01. The sequence continues at coordinate 20,693 of JBDRHR010000132.1, read as the reverse complement.
ATAGATTAGGTAAAGAGTGTCACTTATGAATATTGTAATTTGCCTGGATATTAGATTTATATCCTCCATTTTAATCCTCACTCACTACGCTCACTACTCACTCCAATTCTAAAAGTGCCTTTTTTGCCTCTTCTTTAGTCGGTGCTACACCATGCCAGCCGACCTTACCTTCCATAAAGGACACTCCCTTACCTTTAATCGTATGGGCAATAACCATAGTTGGTTTACCAAATGTATTTTTAGCCTCATTTGTGGCTTGAATTATCTGTTTCATATTATGTCCGTCAATTTCAATGGTATGCCAGCCAAACGCCTTAAATTTATCTACAACCGGGGCAATATTCATAATTTCAGCAACAGGACCATCAATCTGAAGTTTGTTATGGTCCAAGAAGGCACACAGGTTATCTAATTTATAATGAGGGCAAGCCATAGCCGCCTCCCAGACTTGTCCTTCCTGGGATTCCCCATCCCCAAAAACCACATATACCCGGTAATCTTTGTGATTAAGTTTGCCGGCTAACGCCATTCCGCCGGCTACGGATAGTCCTTGTCCAAGAGACCCGGAGGATATTTCTACCCCTGGTGTAGAAAGCATATCTGTATGTCCTTGAAGGGAGCTATCTATCTTACGAAGTCGCATTAATTCTGATGTTGGGAAATAGCCGGATAATGCCAATGCCGTATATAACGCCGGACAACAATGCCCCTTGGAAAGAACAAATCTATCCCTATCTTCCCATTTCGGGTCATCAGGTTTGTGATTCATAATCTTAAAATACAGGGCAGTGATTATATCCGCAGACGATAAAGACCCACCTGGATGCCCAGAACCCGCCTCGGCTAACATCTTGATTATCCACCGCCTGACTTCCTTCGCCTTTGCCTCTAATTCTTGAATAGTACTATCATCAAAATCTACCATTCTACATTTCACTCCTTTTTTTCAGATTTTAACTACATGGCATGTATTTTATTCTTCAGCCAATATTATATCAAATGTTTTCATGAAAAGCAAGTAGTTTTTCAGGTTCGTAGTAATCCGTTACCAGACGAGTTTGTTTAGCGGGTGGATTCAAGGCAAATAACCGCATAAATGCGGTTACTACAAACTTTATTTCATTGGCGTTAATCGAAACTAATCGGAACTACTTGGAATTAATCCTTTGGGATTTCATTCTCTATAATCCTTTCTTGAGAGGGTAGGGGTGGGATTCCCCCCTCTGGGAACTGACCCTTACCCACATTTTTTGCTGGACACAGAAGGTGAGTTTATGTTTAATTCTACGAATACTTTCCACAGGGCAGTGATATCATCTAATCGTTGAATATCCAACCATAATGTTTGCGTTCCTGTGTCCCCATCGCTCTTACGACCCAAAAATCCGTCAAGACTGGCTACCATATGTATTGCTTCTTCTATGGAAATTTCCCCCAGTAACTGACCGATTACCTTATTTATTTACCTCGTTAGCAATATCTTAGCAATATTATAAACCGGTTTTGTATGGGCAAATTTTTCATTAATTCTTTGTTGTATTTGTTGTAGCCGAGTATCTTCCTTGGTGAATAATTTAATAATTAGCGATGGGATTGCGGTTAAACTCTCAGGTTGAATGGCCACCCCTTCTTTTAGCAGTATCTGAACATTCCAGTCCTCTTGTCCAGGAACAGGTTCGGTGAGAATAATAGGTAATCCTTTAGTTAGTGCCTCTGAGATAGATGTCCCACCCGGCTTGGTCACGACTAAGTCACAAACAGCCATTAATTCCTCCATATTCTCTACAAAACCAAAAATTTTTGTTTTTATTTTAAGTTGTTTAGAAATCTCAATTAATTTTCTGACTAACTCCTCATTTTTACCTGCAACTACTAATAATTGCAAGGGGAAGTCAATGCCGCTAAAACTTCTTAATAATTTCAATACCCCACCCATACCCATACCAAAACCACCGCATAGGATTAAAACTACCTTATGGTCTTTTGCTATTCCAAAGGTTTTGCGGAGGGAATCCTTATTTTGTGGCTTATAAAATTTAGGGTCGGTTGTCAGCCCTCCACTAATTTTGATTTTACTCTCAGGAATACCTTTGATTTTTACCTCCTCTGAAGGTAAGATGAACAAGTCTATATACTTATTTATTCCCCACGGATGTACATGATAATCCGTTACCACCGTAATCAAGGGTAAATTAATGATTTTTTGTTTTTTAAGCCATCCGGCGGCATCGGAAATAAATGGATGTGTAGAAACAAGTAAATCCGGGTTAAATTGGTCTATGACAAGTTTAATGCTTTTGCCATATTTTCGCCGTATATCCCATTTAAAAGGATTATAATTGGAGGATAAAACTCTACTATTATAAAACCAACCCCATAAGGGAGGGATATAGTTACCCAAAAACAGGTAAGCCTGATTGAAAAATTGTTGAAGTTTTGGGGAGGTAGTTGCCATTGGGTCACAAGTTTTTACCTCCATATCACTATTTAATTCTTTAATTCCTTTGGCAATAGCCTCTGCGGCCCGGATATGCCCCATTCCGGCTAATACCGTTAAAATGAGTATTTTCTTCATTCTTTTTCTTCTCCACTTATTTAGGCTGTTAGACTGTAGGCTATTAGACTGTTAGGAGGAAATTATAGTGTGTCGCAAAACTTGACATAAATTCCTCTCTTACAGCCTAATAGCCTACAGCCTATCTACCAGAATTTACCAAATCTTGCTTTACAAAATTTTCGCCGTGGACAATCTTCCATCTGTTCAGGCGATTTGTATTCAGGCAATTTGAGAATTCCACACATTCTACACAACAAGTCTGTGGTAAATTCTTCTGCCCTAAAATCCATTTACGAATACAATCATTCCCTTTATAACATTTATCACAACAATATAACATCAAAACCCCCTTGAATTAAGGTATTCTTTCAAACCCATACTGTACAAAATGTTCATCAAATGCAAAAGCTTTATTTGTCTTGAGTAGCTCCATGGTTATAAAACTTGTACAATCAACATAACTAATTTTTTATCAGCATACTTTTTGAAAATTTGCCATGCATTCTCTTCCATATCTTCTGAAACCCTGACAACCTTACCCTTTTTAGTTTTTCTAATCATCTCTCCAAATTCTACTGCTGCTGTCTGACCAAGTTTGCTCTTTAGGAGAGTATAGGTTTCTGCTAAAACGAAGTTAGTAGTGATTAATTGTATAGTGTCATCTCCTTTTATCTTGGTCTGGAATGACAAGGCGTGTTTATGATTCTCATCTGGGATAGCTTTAATAGCATAGAAGGCACCAGTATCTACAAAAATCTTCATTGTTTATCCATCTCATATAAATATTTGTCATGACACATCGATACATCTTTTAATCCATCATCTCTATATCCCTTCTGCTTAAAAAATGGGTCATTGATATGTATAACTTTATTTTCTACAGATTCATTGACAACTGCTGTTACAAATTCTTCTACTTTACATTTCTTCTCCTTTGCTATTAGAAGGAGTTTTTGAAATATCGAATCTTGAATTTCTACAGTTAAAGCCTTACTCATTTTAAACCATTCCTTTTATTTTTTTAATCGATGATAATAAAATCTTGCCTCATCAGCCCAACTGGAGGCAGTAGATACCTTGCCATAAGACTCTTTAGCCTTCTTCAGGTTTCCTAATTCCTGATAACACCTGCCTATACTTAGCCAGGCATAATTAATATTGAATTCCTTGGGATATTCCTGAAGGATTCGTTGATAGGTTTTAATTGCCTTATCGAAGTTTTTTTGTTCTTCATAGACCTGGGCTAATCCTTGTAAGGCAGAGGAGGCAAGGAAATGTTTTGGATATTTTTGCAAAAACTTTTCAAATTGAGCCTTTGCCTTATCATAGTCCTCTAATTGAACTAAGCACATTGCCTCATAAAACTTTGCCGGTTTAGTCCATTTACTCCAGCCATATTTATTACTCACTTGTTGATATTCATTCAGAGCCTGGCGAAAGCTTTCTTTATATAGAGGGGTGCATTTCTCGTAGGTTGCTTGTGCCTTAGCAAATTGTTGTTCAGCGCCTTTTATTGTCCCGGTAACCGTCATTAGTAATACAAAAACAACAATAATTACGCCTAAGGCTATCCCTGCATAAGTTTGTAATTGGGCTGGATTTGTGCGGAGATATTCTATCAGCCGTTTTATGCCCATGGCTAAAATATCTTCTTTTAGTTCATGTCTGGTTAATTTTTTCCTTTTTTTAATCTTCATTTGTTTTGTCTCCTTTCTTTTAGTAATTGGTAACTGGTGATTGGTAACTGATGAATGGTAATCATTTAACCAATTACCAATTACCATTTAACCAACTTATTTCTGTGGTTCAATAATTACCTTCATAGATTCTTGGGCATTAGCCACAAGTTGAAATCCTAATTGTGTCTGAGCTAACGGCAATCGGTGTGTAATCATCTCTTTTGCCTGCACCCTACGGCTACGAATTAGCTCAAGTGCCAATACATGGTCTGCTCTATCACCTGCGTAAGAGCTGGTAAGGGTTATTTCGTTACGCCAAAATATTTCATTAACAGAGGAGGCAATAGTTACCCCTGTATTTGTCGGGGCAAAAAATAGCACCGTCCCACCCCGCTCAACTGATTGTAATGCTTGAGAAAAAGCCGTAGTTGCACCGGTACATATTACCACTACATCTGCCAATTTATCATTATTTATCTCTCGTAGCCGAGTTGGAATATCCTCGTTGGCAAGGAAAGTAAAATCCGCTCCAAATTGCCGTGCCTGCTCCAGGCGATAGTTAACGATGTCTGTAGCAATTATAGGTGTGGCGCCGGTTACCCGTGCCATAAGTATATGTAACAACCCGGCTATTCCACTACCAATAATAAGGATACTGTAACCAGGTTGGATACCAGCTAACCTTTGCCCTCTTAACACACATGCCAATGGCTCAATGAAGGTTGCCTCCTCAAAGGACACCTCATCGGGTAATAAATATACCCCCCGGTCAACATTGATAGCTGGTAATCGTAGATATTCGGCAAAGCCACCCGGGTCAAAATGCGTCTTACGGAGTGTATCGCAGACCGTATGATGTCCATGCAGGCAATAATGACATGTGTTACAGGGGACATGGTGAGAAGCAGAGATTCGGTCTCCTACCTTGTATTGGGTTACTCCCTGCCCTACCTTGACAATCTCACCCCCAATCTCATGCCCCAGTACCAGTGGCACCTTATTAATCCGATACCATTCCATACAATCGCTACCGCATATCCCGCATGCCTCTACCCGTACCAATAATTCGCCCGTTCCAATTTGAGGTATAGGCATCTCCTCTACCCGGACATCATTATTACTATAATACATTCCCCCACGCATTGTATCCACTTTTTTCATCTACTTATAGATTTTACCAGATTTTTTACTCTATGTCAACAAAAAAACTGTTAGAGTCTTAAAAATCTGATATAAGGGCGGATGATGATAGTGGAGAGTTATAATTACTTTGGTAGTTTCAAACAAAGAATCTAATCGAGCAAGTTAAATTTTGTAAAAATTTAGTATAGGTAATTATTGTCATAGTTATAACATGTGTGGGAATTTAGGTTTAATGTCTGGTTGTGCAAAAATTTCTTGACAAATGATTATTTGTATGATAAATTTAAATTGTGATTTTAGACATTTATAGGAGGATAGATGGGACTTGCAGAGATAATAGCCAACTGGATTAGAATTCAGGTAGAACAAGCCAAAGCAGAAGGTGTAGTTGTAGGGCTGAGTGGTGGTATTGATTCTTCTGTAGTAGCCGCTCTATCAAGGAAAGCCGTGGGAGACAGGATGCTGGGGTTAATAATGCCCTGTGGGGGTAGCCCCATGGATGAAAAAGATGCCCTCCTTGTTGCCTCACAATTCGGGATTAAGACAGAACGGATAGATTTAGGGGTTGTCTGTGGGGGATTGCTGAAAGTATTACCTCCTGGCAACAAATTGGCATTGGCCAATCTAAAGCCAAGATTACGGATGATTACTCTTTACTATTATGCTAATAATTTCAACTATCTTGTGGCAGGCACAGGAAATAAATCAGAGGCTATGGTAGGTTACTTTACAAAATATGGGGATGGCGGTGTGGATATTTTGCCTATCGGTAGCTTAGTAAAGGCTCAGGTGCGCGAATTAGCCGGAGAACTTGGTATTCCAAAGGAAATAATTGATAAACCTCCATCTGCAGGCTTATGGGATGGACAAACAGATGAGGAAGAGATAGGTATTACTTATGAAAATTTGGATAAAAGTATCCTGGCAATAGAGTCTGGAATGACTGAAGATATTGATTCACATATCCTGTCTAAGGTTGAAAATCTAATCAAGGTTTCCGCACATAAAAGAGCTCTTCCCCAAATATTCGATAGTGTTCAGGATATATGGTTTAGGAGTTAGGGTATTTTTTTCACCCTAAACATTTATTTTATTATACGAGGAAGAAAATAATTATGATTGAGGCAAAGGCAAAGGTAGTCAGGTATAAATTCCGCAAGCATCCTGATGCAGATGCATTATCTATCGCTGAGATTGAAGGGTCAGCCTGGCAAGTAGTATCGCGGACGGCGGATTTTGCACCGGAAGGCACGGCAATTTATATTCCGGTAGATACCGTAGTTCCAGAGGTACCTGAATTTGAATTTCTACGGGATAGGCATTTTCGCATTAAGGCTATAAGACTTCGTGGAGAGTATTCCTATGGACTTTTAATGCCCAATAAAGATAATCTCCCGGTTGGAGAGGATGTTACCGATAGACTTGGTATTAAAAAATATGAGCCACCGACACCAATAGATATGTCAGGTGAAGTAGTGCCTCATGCAGAGGTTGATTGGATATGTGTTTATACAGATGTAGAGCGGTATGAGAACTTCCCTGATGTGTTTAAAGACCAGGAAGAGGTGGTAGTAACCGAGAAGATTCACGGCTCAAATTTGCGGGTTTCAAGAAACGATGATAATCTATTTGTCGGCGGGCATAGATGGATGTGGAAAGAAAGCGAAAAGAATCTATACTGGAAGGCAATTAGACAAAATGGCTTTGATAAGATTTTATTGGAGAGATTGCCTGATAAAATGGTACTCTTTGGCGAGGTCTATGGTAAAAAGGTGCAGAAGTTACAATATGGTTCAGAGACACAAAAAATAGTTTTTTACGATGCCTTCTGTGATGGAAGATACCTTAATTGGGATGAATTTATAGAATTGATGAATCAAATGGGTTTATCAGGGAGTATTGTTCCGCTAATTTATAAGGGTGGGTATGATTTAGCTATGATTAAAAATCTGGCAACAGGCAATACCCTGCTTGGCGGTGACCATCACAAGGAAGGAGTTGTAGTTAAACCTGTCATAGAACGGGTAGATGCTAAATTAGGCAGGGTAACATTGAAATTTATTAACCCTGCGTATGAAACAAGTAAGGAGAGAACGGATTTTCATTGATTTGTTGTTGATAATTTTGTTATTGTTTTGTATAATATTTGTATAACAAATTGACTACAAAGGAGGGAATGAATGAAGTTTGTTAAGGTAAGAGACATTAGAATAAATTCTAATAAGGTATGGGAGGAACTTGGAGGAACAAGTGAAATGATAATAACTTCCAAGGGAAAACCTATTGGTATTTTATCAGGTGTTAATGAGGATAATTTTGAGAATATAGTAAAAAGCATAAGGCAAAGCAGGGCTACATTGGCATTAGCTGAAATTCATAAAGAGGCAATAAAAAATAGGACTGCCTATACTATTTCTGATGAAAATATTGAGGCTGAGATAAAACAAGTCCGTAGGAATCGACCAAAATGATAGTAGTACTGGATACAAATGTATTTATATCAGGATTAATTCGTCCCTATGGAAAACCAGCAAAAATATTAGCATTGCTCATTTCTGGAGAGATTGAAATTGCCTATGATTCAAGGATACTTAATGAGTATAAAGAAGTTTCCCATAGACCTCAATTTGAAATCGATAAGAACAAATTGAAAGAGATTATAGACTACATTGAAGATGCAGGTATTCTTGCTCCTGGACTACCGATTGATATTAATTTGAATGACCCCGATGATGAAATTTTCCTTGAAGTTGCATGTTTTACTGGTGCAGAGGTATTAATCACCGGCAATTTGCGACATTTCCCTGAAGAAAGATACAAATATGTTTTAATTATGAACCCAGAACAATTTCTAACCTATTTCACTCAACAAATTAAAAAAGGAGCGATTGAAAATGTTAAGGACAATTTGTAAATCTAAAATCCATCGGGTAACCATTACCGAGACTAACCTGCATTACATGGGTAGTATAACCATTGACGAAGAGCTACTTATCGCCGCAGATATTATGCCCAATGAGCGTGTGCAGATAGTCAATCTTAACAATGGCTCACGCGTAGAAACTTATGTGATGCCGGGAGAAAAAGGCTCGGGTAAAATTTGTTTAAATGGTGCCGCCGCTCGTTGGGGTCAAGCAGGGGATTTGGTTATTATCATCTCCTATTGCCTGATGACGGACGAAGAGGCAAAGAATTACCAGCCAAAGGTGATAACGGTGGATGGGAAGAATAAATTAAGATAGGTGAATGAAAGAAAATGGAAAATAAAATTCCTGAAGAAAAGATAAGATTATCACCGTTTTTAGTGAATTGGCTTAGAAAACAATTGGATATTTGGACCAATAGGAATATTTTAGATCAAAACCAAAAAGATAGCATTACAAATCTATATATTTGGGCAGAAGAAGAGATTATCCCTCTTTCTAAAGAAAAGCCATCTGTAAATCTGATAACAACTTTAGAGACGATTGGAGCATTTCTTATTGGTATCGGTGTAATCTCCTTTGTTGCCTTTAATTGGCCCAAGATACCGAATTTTACAAAATTGATTCTCATTATCGCCATGGTTGTCTCAGCTCACCTTACCGGGTTTTTTATATTATCACACCGACCGAAGTTTCAAAAGGCTGGACTCAGTTTCATTTTTCTGGGAAACATATTGTATGGTGCTGGGATTTGGTTGGTTACTCAAATGTATCATCTCCACTACGATTTCCCCACCGGAGTATTCTTATGGGCTCTTGGCATTATTCCCTTTGCCTATGTGGTGAAGTCAGAACTCAATTATTTTTTTGCAGTTGCCTTATTTATCCTCTGGACATTGTGGGAATCTATTGGGTTTCAGAAACCGCATCTTGCTTTTCTTCTCATTTTATTAGGACTTCTTGGACCGCTATCGTATTATTTAAAATCCAGGGTTGGTTTGAGTATCTGCCTCATAACCGGCGCAGTCTGGCTCTTAGTTAATAATATATTTTGGTTTGAAAAGGGTATATCGATTTATCTATTCCTTCCCCTCACTCTCTACGGGATAATCCTTTTATCTGCATCAAACCTTCATCTACTCAAAGACTCCCTTAAGGAATATCGCCAAATCTATCTTTATATTGGAACGACCATATTTTCGGTGGCTATCTTTTTCATGCCTTTTCTTGGTTTGATTGAACTGAATCCTCAGTCCTTAACCCTGGAAAGACTATCAATATCTTTCTGGATATGTAGCGGTGTGCTTTTGATAGGCAGTTTGGTTGTTAAAACATTAATCAATAAAGAATATCTGGATAGAACAGGTAGAATAATTGACAAAATCTTACCCTATCTTTTGGTAGCAACTCTGTATATCCTTATAATGCCTAAAACAAAACCTCTTTTGATACCAACCTTGTTTCCCATTATTCTGACTGCTTTTGCTTATTGGTATTTTAGTAAATCCAGAATACTCCTTAATCTCTTGCTTGTCTATTTTGCTCTCTGGCTTCCCTTTTGCCTGATTAGATGGGAACAGCCATTAATGTTTTTCTTGCTCTTTCTAATATATGGGGCGGTATGCTTTGTCTTAGGATGGACTTATATCTCAAAATTTAAGGATAAAATCTTCGGGGATGCGTTTAAGTTTTTTGGATTACTAATTACATTTATTTCTCTTTACACATTTAGCTCTAACTCCATTAGTGAAATATTCGCTCATGATTATAAATTTCCCACCTCCTTTGATTTCTGGTTATTGACCTCCTTCTTTTATGCTGGGGGCATATTTCTCTACAAATATATAGCCGAATTTAAATATCCACTTCAAAAAAGGGGTATGCTTCCTGAAGAGAGAATTATTACACCCATTTTATTTATAATGCCGATTATCTTATTCTTAATCTTCTCAAGTCAACTTATAGGTTTTTGGTACACCTTCTTTATAAATTTTTTCTATGTGTCTTTACTTATAACTTGTTTAGCGGCTGGATACCGACGCCGTGAGGGATATTTAAAACTACTTTCTTTTATATCTTTGGTAATACTGGTAGGGACGCGATATTTTGAACTATCGTGGAGTCTGCTCTATAAATCGCTCCTATTTACTTTTGCTGGAATTATTATATTAGTAGTGGGAATTCTGCTTGAAAAAAATAAGGACAAGGTGGCTATCATTGAATAATAAACAAAGGATTCTAATTTTCATAGCAATTTTACTTCAGGTATTACTTCTGCTTTCTATTGTAGCTGAGGAGGAGATGAGTATCCGTCAAGGTGTAAAGATAGTTGTCATGACGATTCCAGTGGATCCGAGAAGCCTCTTTAGTGGCGATTATATAAATCTAAATTATGCGTTTTCGCTCATAGATTTGAATAAGACAGAACATGGAGATACTCATTTTAGTAAGGGACAAAAGGTCTTTGTCAGGCTTTTAAAGGTAGGTAAGGATTGGCAGGCAACTCAAGTAAGCCTCAATTCTATTAAGGATGCGGGTCCGGATGAGATAATAATCAAAGGCTCTATTAATCAATGGCCAAGAGATTCTATAAATGTGGTTTATGGAATAGAGAGTTACTTTGTTCCTGAAGGAAAAGGAAAGTGTATAGAGGATGAGATGTTCGCTAAAAGAGTAACAGTAGAACTATCTATTGATAAGCAAGGCTCTGCCTCGGTATGTAAGATTTTTATAGATGGAAAAGAAGTAAAATTTAGATAGAGGGGAGGTGGTTAAAATGGAGTGCGGATACACGCTCATATCTATATTAATAATACTTATAAGTCTGAGTATTCCCATAGTTACATTAGTTTTTGTAATCAAGACATATAACAAGGTAAAAAATATCGAAAAGAATATAAGCGGTCAATAAAAAAAGGATAAGAATAATCGGTCAGTCTTCAGGGGATAGAGTTTGTAGTAACCGCATTTATGCGGTTGTTTGCCTTAAATCTACCCGCTAAACAGGCTTGTCTGGTAGCGAGTTACTACGAACAAATTCCTACGCATAACTGACCGATTACGATGAGAAGAACAAATTAAGGTGAGGATAGAATGAAGGAATTACCCATTGGTATCTTTGATTCCGGTGTTGGCGGGCTAACGGTTGCCGCAGAGGTAATGAAAACCCTGCCTGCAGAGGATATAATCTATTTTGGTGATATTGCTAGAACCCCTTATGGGTCAAAGTCGCAAGATACGGTCAAGCGATTTTCAATTGAAATTGCCGATTTCCTGATTAAACAACAGGTTAAAATGATAGTTGTCGCCTGTAACACGGCATCGTCTTTAGCCTTAGGTGCATTAAAAGAAAGGTTTAGCCTGCCAATTATCGGTGTAATTGAGGCTGGGGTATTAAAGGCAATAAAATCCACCAAGTCTAAACAAATCGGTGTAATTGGCACTCAAGCTACAATATCCAGTAATGCTTATGCTGAGGCAATTAAAACGGTTGACTCGACCATTTCAGTACTAAGTCAATCTTGCCCACTATTTGTGCCATTGGTAGAAGAAGGCTGGCTGGACAATGAAGTAACTAAATTGATTGCCAAGGAATACCTAACCCCATTAAAGGAAAATCAAATAGACACACTAATTTTAGGCTGTACCCATTATCCATTCTTAAAAGGCATTATTCAAGCGATTATGGGAGATGAGATTGTCTTGGTGGATTCAGCGGTTGAGGTAGCCGAGGAAACTAAAAAGGTATTGAGCCAAAACAACCTACTACGGCAACAAAACCCTAACCCTGCTTATAAATTCTATGTCAGTGATGCCTCATCAAAGTTTGTAGAGTTGGGTAAAAGATTGTTGGGTAATGAAATTCGGGTAGTTACGCAGGTGGATGTAGGGTCACAAAATTCCTCTTGACAATTCGGTAGTATCCCGAATTGATTAACTTTATTGAAAAACTGTAAAATGGGTACTGTCCAATGAAAAATGTAAAATGAGAATGCGTAAATAAAGAGTGGTAAGCCATGCGAAATACGATAATTTTCAATTTCTCATTATTCATTTTACAGTTTACATTTATTTTTTCTCTACGACTCTAATGCCTTCCTAATTTTAGTTAACTTGGGACACCACCCAAAACTCCCCTTCTCTTTGATGTGTCTTTTAGACTTATAGGTCTTACATCCTTGTGTTTTCCATCATAAACTGAGACGACATTCAATCCCTTAAAATATCCCTCTATCAAAGAGATTTCTTCTTTAAACAGCGGCTTAGTTTCGCATGGTCTCAAAGGGGTATTGAGTTGCACCTCATCCGGGTTTATCTCAAAAGCCAATTTGGCTAATTCAGTGGCGTTAGCTTTATTTTGACCAATAAACATAATTTGTAATCCGAATCTTCCCCTATATTCTTTCCGAAATTGTTTTATACCGTTAATGATTGCCTCGAATTTAATCCCTGGTGCGGGTTTATTTATCAATTCATAAGACTCCCTGGATGAGGCATCTAATTTAACTGACACAAAATCGGCTAAAGAAAGTTCCTTCCTTATTTCGTCTTTTATTATTAAAGATGCGTTGGTTAAAACCGCTACCGGCTCTTTTCGTATTACCTTTATAGCCTTTATTGCCTCACCTAAGTTTTGTGCCAGTGTAGGTTCACCACGACCTGAAAGTGTAATATAATCTATCCCTGTCTGTGGCAACCTTTCTAATTCCTCAATAACCTCCCGGGTGGGAACATATACCTTTCGTTCTATTTCATAATCTCGTTCTCTGCCAAGTTGGCAGTAGATGCAGTCAAAGGTGCATATCCTTTTTTTCTGTGAAAGCAAGTCAATCCCCAGTGAACTACCTAATCTCCATGAAGATACAGGTCCATAAATGTATTTCATAAACTACCTCATAGCAATTAAAAATTATCAATTAATAATTCTATTCATCTGAAAATCCCCTTTTCTATTTCCCGCAACGGTCACAAAGAAAGATATATCCGCAGATTTCACAGATTAAAATAAAAGACCTTTTGTATCTTTTTTCTTTATTTTCTCCTGATAATCTGCGTAATCTGCGTAATCTGTGGATATATATCTTCTCAATTTTCATATCTCTTTGTGAGACTACGGCTCATGAGTGTTTCTTCATCTGCTTCCTGACAGTTTCTCGTTCTTCCTTATCCATGCGGTCGATAAAAATTATGCCATTAAGGTGGTCAATCTCATGTTGAAGAACTCGTGAGGGAAGACCAGCCGACTCTATTTCTACTATTTCTCCCCTTAAATTCAAACCCTTAACCCTTACTTGTTGTGCCCGCTTTACCATTCCTGCAATTTGGGGGAAACTTAAACATCCTTCTTCAGCTACATTTTCTCCTTCCTGGAATAGGATTTCAGGATTGATGAGGATAATCGGATTACGGGTCTTTTTATCCCGGTCATTGGAAGAATCAGGGTCAGCCACGATAATCCTTTGTAACACACCAACCTGATTAGCCGCTAAACCGATACCCTTTGCCGCATACATTGTCTCAAGCATATTGGTAATTAAATCTAAGGTCATTTTTCTTATCTTATTTACTTCCTTAGCCTTTTTGCCAAGAACAGGGTCAGGATACTTTTTTATAGATAAAATAGGCATACTAAAAACCTACCTTTAATGTAAAGGTTGAGATTAAGGCTAAGGTTAAGAAACAGAGAGGAAGAAAAATCCTTCCTTCTTCTCCTCCTCAACCTGAACCTCAGCCTTAACCTTTACTCATACTAAAAACCTACCATATAAAGGATTAAACCACAAGTTAAGCCAATTAAAAGGTTAATTATTTTTATTAATAGAGCGTCTTTCATGGAATAAGACAGGAGTGGGAGCATCCCATGTCCATCCTGAATGATAGAACTTGCTAAGAGGACTGAGAAAGGGATAATTCCGTTAGCAAACATCATCACAAAAATAAGATGCGGACCTGATTCAGGTATTATGCCGATTAAACAGGCAATGAGCAACACCCAAAACATATTCTCTTTAACAAAAGACTCTAAATTCCAGAAATTCTGCCCTATATCTATGGCTAAAAGTGAAAAAAAAGTCCATAAAAATACTCGCCAGAGATGTCTTTTAGCAATGTGATTCCAGATATGCTCTTCTAAATAATGGTCTGGAACGGTGATGACGATAAATACAGCTAATGAAAGTAAGGATATAAGTGTAATCTTTTCCAAAATTTCTTCTATGGAAATGATTTCTCCAACTACAAGGGCGATGAAGATTAAAAACATAGTCAACAAAAGGAATCTTGAAAGGCTAATCCTTCTTAAATGCTCCAATATTCCCTGGACATCAAGAATTTTGCATCCCTTTTCTTTAAGATGTATCTCCGAGAGTTCGCATGCCCGACAGGGTTTAATCTTCAAAATAGGGGTTGTTTTATCAATTACCCAGGCAGAGATAATTCCTAAAATAAAGAGGAGACCAAAAAGCATCAGGGCTTGTTTGGGGAACAGGGCGAGCATAACAAAAGCCTCATCTCCTGATGCGGCAATCATACCTCCCGCAAGAGCACCAAAGCTTAAAAGCCCGTGGACATAAAAAGAGACATTCATAAATGAGCCCAGACAACCCGGTATAACAGCTAATGCCGATGCCCCTACATACTGTCTCCAATGACCACTGCCAGAGGTGCTACCTCTGCCAGAAGTGCTACTTCCTTTTATGATTTTGCTCATTTTGCCTTGTGTTAATACCTCGATATAATCCACCAGCATCATCATTATAAACACAAAGGCGGTTATTATTAGCCCATGTTTAAAATTACAAACAATTATTTCCATTTTTCTAACTTTTAAAGAAAAAGAATAGGTCTCATAAGACTTATATGACTTATTCCCTATTCCCCCTATTCCCTATTTCCTTCTCTAAAGTATCTCATCTAATTTTTTCATAATAGTTTTCTTTGGCACTACTCCAACCATCTCATCAATTAACTTGCCATCTTTAAATAATTTTAGATTAGGAATACTCATAACATTATATTCTCCTGCCTTTGTTTGGTTTTCATCTACATTCACCTTGCCGATTTTCACCCTTCCTTCATATTCTTTAGTTAATTCGTCTAATGTTGGGATGAGCATTTTGCATGGACCACACCATGGCGCCCAGAAATCAACAAGTACAGGTATAGAGGATTTTATGACTTCCTCTTCAAAATTAGAATCAGTTAGCTCAATAGCCATTTTTTGTTACACCTCCCTTTCTGAGTTAGGAGTTAGGAGTTAGAGAGTTAAGGAATTAGGGAAAAACTCCTCTCTCCTAACTCCTTAACTCTTTAACTCCTAACTCCTTAACTCTTTCAATTATTCAGGCATTGAGATAGCCTCATTTGGGCATTCTTCGACACAAGTGCCACATTCTGTGCATTCGTCTTCATTTACCACAGCCACATCATCAATCATAGTTATGGCATTGGTCGGGCAAACCTCAATACACATCTCACACGCGACACAATTTTCTTTGTCAACTACAGCCGCCATTTTCCCTTCCTCCTTTCTTTTAGGTAATGTCAAAAACTTTTACCTGAATTTTTTCTTAACTCTCTATATTTTATTAATTATCTAAGGATATTTTACCATCATTCGAAGTCTATGTCAATAAAAAAATTGCCTTTTTAGACAAAATTTCAAAAATTAGTCTCAAAAACTTCCTTTGTCAATTCAAAATTAACAAATATACCTTCATCCGGCAGGACAGTAATCTTCTTTGTTTGGGCTAAATAACCTTCCTTGATTAGTTTTAGGGTATATTCTCCTGTTTTGAGGGTAAATTCACGCAAAGGGGTCTGTCCGATTAATTTATCGTCTAAATACACCGCACTTGCTCCAGGGATAGAGGTTACAAAGATAAAGCCCTCCTGTCTTGCTTTTAAATTTGCCTCTACCTTTACCTCCTCTCCTGGTTCAACAAATAGGGTTGCATTCCAATCATAATATTTATTTAGACTAAGTTGTAATTGATAGGGGTGCCAGGGTTGTAACTCAGGAATATTTAACGGGGTTTTACCTTTTTCCTCACCATTCAGATAGACAATAGCTCCTTGAGGATTTGATTTGACCAATAAACCACCATTGACTAATTTTAATTTCGCCTTGATGTTTGCCCTTGCTGGAGGACTTGTTACATTAAGATGCCCGATTTTAATAGATTCAGGGGATTTATTAATAACGGGTTTTGGGATGACATAGATGATTTTAGGACTAAGTGGAATAAGGGTCTTTTCGATGCTTGTTTCCTTTTTCACCTTAATCTTTTCTTCCCATATTTTAAAGCCTTCACGGACTAACTTAATAGTACATTTTGCCTGTGGAAGATTATTTAAAGTAACCGGGGTTTTACCTTTTTCCTGACCATCTAAATAAACTATTGCCCCGGCAGGACATGAGTTAATCACCAGAGAGCCGGGTTTAGCTATGAAAATGTTTAATCGAAGGATATGGAATACCCCCCCACTTATTCCAGCTAAGATTATAATAAAAAATATCCAGGTAATTTTGTCGGTTTTCATCTGAAAATCTCCATTCTATTTCTCGTAAAGGCTGCAAGATATAGCCACAGATTCACAGATTATTAGGATTATAAAAAATGTAAGGGTTAAGATATATCTAAATATTCCAATCTGTATAATCTGTGAATCTGTGGCTATATATCTTCCCGATTTTCATTCCTCTTTGTGAGACTAATGACTCATGTGGGTTTCATAATATTTTCCCTGCTTCAGCCTCATACTTTCCCTTCCTCTAACAAATCGAGAAATACCTCAACTATTTTAGGGTCATAGAACTTGCCACTTCCATTTCTTAATTCATCCATGGCATCTTCTTTATCAAGAGCCTTTCGATAAGGTCTATCAGAAGTCATAGCCTCATAAGAATCTGCGACAGCAATAATAGAGGCAACTAAAGGCAATGGAGGACTTCCATCATCAGTCAGTTTTTCAGGATAACCATCTCCTTTAATCCTTTCATGATGATATTTAACTGCATGAAGAATATCTTTAGGGAGATTAATTGCCTCTAATATTTTAACACCGATATCCGGATGTTTTTTAATCTCTTCAAATTCCTCTCTGGTCAGTCTGCTGGGTTTAAGTAGAATTTTCTCATCAATTCCAATTTTGCCAATATCATGTAAATAACCACCAATTTTGATATTTTCTACTTCTTGAGGGGACATGCCTAATGCCTCTGATATTGCCGCCGCATATCGTCCCACATTTTCACAATGTCCTTTGGTGTATTTATCCTTTGCCTCAATGGCAAAGACCAGTGCCATAATGGTATTCAAGAAATATTTTA
This sequence comes from Nitrospirota bacterium, assembly GCA_043816605.1. Classification (GTDB taxonomy): domain Bacteria; phylum UBA9089; class CG2-30-40-21; order CG2-30-40-21; family SBAY01; genus JBDRHR01. The sequence continues at coordinate 3,059 of JBDRHR010000132.1, read as the reverse complement.
TCTTCTTTTCATGCAGAAATGTATTTTCAAGGGCAACCGTAGTTTCATCACAAATTGTCGCCAGGAATACTATATCTTCATCATTGTATGGGACTAAAGATTTTTTCTCTCCCAGACAAAGCACCCCTATTAGTCCTTCTTTACCAACAAAAGGTATAGCTAATACCCCCTCTACCTTCTCAAGGTCATTTTCTATATCTTCAAAGACATCCTCAAATTTAGGGTCTATGCGTAAATGAGCCTTTAAAATCATTCTTTCATCTTCACCAAACCACTTAAGCAATCCTTTTGTTTTCGAGAAGAGAGCCTTACGCCTTTTACCCTCATCTATTCCCATCGCAAAATTTACCTCACATTCTTCTTCATTCGGTAAAAAAAGAATGATTGCGGCTGTTTTAATCTCTATGATATTTACAATCACATCAAGAATTGAAGGCAAAAGTAAATCCTTGTCAAAGGTAGAGGTAATATTTTGAGAAAGTCGCTTTAGAAGCTCTTTTTTATCAAGTGTTTCTTTAAAAAGCCTTTTTTCAATAAATTGCAATAGAGCCGGGGTAAATATTTGAAAAGTCAATCCTAATCCAAAGGCTAATAGAATTATCGGAACAAAAAAATTATAGGGATAGAATTTTTGTAAAATTAGAATCCCAACACCGGCAAATCCTATTAAGGTACTTAAGGTTAAATAATGAATATGCTCTCTTCTTATAAAGGTATTTACCTCAATTAATTTATACCTGATACAGACATAATTGAGCATCATATTAAAAATAACAATGAGCAGGAATTCTATTAGATATAATAAGTTAATTCCTACAAAATTAAGTAAAATATTAAATAAACTCCCCAGTATTCCAAAACAACCCCCTATGATTAAAAATTTCAATCTGTCCTTTTCGATCTGGCTTTTAGTCTTTTTATACCTTTGATATAGCAACCAACTGCCATAAGAGATAAAGAAGATAAAGGTTATTCCATAATAAGGATAAAAGAGCCCGACCTCCGGATAATAAAAGCCATTTTTAAAGGTTATTCTTTGAATTAGTCCACCTAAAAGATTTAATATGGTTAAGACAATGGTGATAAGATATCCAATCTGGTTCAACCTTAAATGAATTTTACGGTGGTCCATAGTTACCGCGAGGACAAAATGTAAGAAGGTAGCCGGTAGGAAGACAAGTCCTGTCCAACTGCATCTTAACCAGATAAGGGCTTGAGTCTCTTCCGGAAAAAGTGGACAGATAGCAAAACCCAGAATCCACAATGTTAGAGAAGACAAAAGGAATGAGTATGCCTTTCTTAAATCACTTTTTTTCTCTAAAAGTGTAAAGGCTAATAAGAAAAGATTGCTCAAGATGATAAAAAACGATAAGAAGCTAAAGAATACCAATCCACCACCCCCTTACCCCAGATAGTGCTCTGTCGCATGTGATTTGATTAATTTTTTCTACAAATATTAAAATGTAAAAATCAAATATAAAAATTACATATCAAAATGTAAAATTATCTCTTTCCTTGTCATCGCGTTAAAATACTTGAGACAAAGATATTTCTCAGTCATTGAGAAACCATTTTAAATTTTAATTTGTCATTTTGCATTTTAATTTTTGATTTTTCATTTCTCTTTTTATCCATCAATTGAGTAGCGACAGAGCACTAGTAGGGGACATTTCTCCCCGAGGATAGCGTTGCGACAAAATCCCCTATTATCTCCACAAGTTGCGGGTCTTTTCCATGCTTACCGATAAGATTGACTATGGCACTGCCGACAATAGCGGCATCGGCTATTGAGGTTACTTTATGTACCTGTTCTTTAGTTGAGATACCAAATCCTACAGCAATGGGTTTATTAGTTATAAGGCGGATTTGCCTTAGGGAATCTTCTAATGTCCCCTCTAACCCTGCACGCATCCCTGTTATCCCGGTTAAAGAGACATAATAAATAAATCCGGTTGAGGCATGGCTAATTAGTCTTATTCGTGCCGGTGTACTTGTCGGGGCTAATAAAAAGATAGTTGCCATGTTTTTTGACTCTGATTCATGTTTTAATTCACCTGCCTCTTCAGGCGGCAAATCCGGAATAATCACCCCATCTACCCCAACATCACCCGCATCTTTAACAAATTGAGCCACGCCATATTTATAAATAGGGTTGTAGTAACTAAGTAGAGCAATAGGCACCTGAGTCGTGTTGCGAAGTGTTTTAACTAAATCCAATACCTTTGTTAGGGTAGTCCCATTTTTCAATGCCCGTTCTGATGCCGCTTGAATTACAGGCCCATCGGCCAATGGGTCGGAGAAAGGCACGCCAAGCTCGATTATATCCGCACCGCTTCTCTCCATCTCTAAAACTAACTCATAAGTTAGCTCAAGATTTGGGTCTCCAGCGGTAATAAAGGTAATTAACGCCTTTTGTCCTTTTGCCAGAAGTTCTTTAAATTTTAAGTCAATTCTATTACTCAATTTTTAATCTCTCCTTTTATAGTTACCTTAATTTTATCATTCAATCCTTAAAAAGTCAACTTGTTTTTTTGATTACCAAGGCATGTAATGGGTCAGTTATCAGGGGAATTTATAACTGAAGAAATTAAAAATCAAAATGCAAAAATTAAAATGACAAATCAAAAATTAAAAATGTTTTCAAAACAAAGTTGTTCAAACTCGTAAGTGGCTTCATTCCAAATGATTAGTCGTGGGTTAATTTTGCATTTTGATATGTAATTTTGATATTTGATTTTTAATTTTTAATTTTATAAAGTATAGATGGTTTTCCCACCTGATAACTGAGGCATTACCAAGGCATCCAGAATTTTATTGATAAAAAGATTAATTTATGATAAAATATAATTTAGATGAAGGTTTTATTTTTTGATAAAGGGTTAAAACTTATTGATACTCGATGTTCAAGTTTTTCGACTTGGGCAATTAGAAACAAGAAATTATATCCACAGATTTCACAGATTACCACAGATGTAATGAAAAGAGCTATAATAATGTCACCCTTTCAGGGTTTAATTGGAATTATTCAATGAATGCTATAATAATATCATCCCTTCGGG
>JBDRHR010000131.1:0-8244 GCA_043816605.1 Nitrospirota bacterium | reverse complement strand
GGGGAATATTTAGCCACAGATGAACACGGATAGACACGGATTTTTAAATAATTATATAGATTTTATCAGTGTTAATCAGTGTTAATCTGTGGCAAGATTTATTTTATTTTTCTGTGGCTTTTCCCCAATTTTGTGAGTAGATACGTAAGGAGAATAGGGGAAAAGGGGGAATTGGAGAAAATTTAAGAATTCAAGAAGGACAGAATTAAAAATATTCTGACTCCTATTAACCTTCTCCATTTCTCCATCATTCTCCCTTTCTCCTTGATATTACACTTTACTTGGCTAAATAGTTACAAGGATTGATATTATGGAAAAAGAAGGGAAATATATTTACTGCATTATTGGAACAAAGCAGGAGAGGAATTTTGGCCCTATTGGCATTGGTGGCAATGAGGCCTTAACTGTTGGTTATGATGAGCTAAGTATGATTGTAAGTAATCATCCCCTGACCAAATTTGTTGTTAGTCGGGAAAATATGTTAGCCCACGAGAGAGTGATTGAGGAAGTGATGAAAGAGTTTGATAGTGTACTCCCGGTCAGGTTTGGCACTATTGCCGCAAGTGCCGATGAAATAAGGAACTTTTTGGATAAAAGGTATAGAGAATTCAAGAATCTCCTGAGAAATATGGATCACAAGGTAGAATTGGATGTTAAAGGGATATGGAAGGATATGGATATTATCTTTAAGGAGATTGTGGAGGAAGAGAAAGAGATCAAAAGGGCAAAAGAGGGGATTCAAAATGGTAGGGGTAAAAAGAACATCCGGGACAGGATAGAAGTTGGCAGGATGGTTGAAGAGGCATTAGTCAAGAAAAAAGAGAAAGAGGCAGAAAGAATTATAGATGCCTTGAGAAGAACATTCTTTGATTATAAGCTCAACAAGACCATTGGAGAGGAGATGTTTATCAATGCTGCCTTTTTAGTGGACAAGGGTAGGGAAAAAGAATTTGATAATATTATGAACGATTTAAGTGATGAGTATAAGGATAGAATAAGGTTTATGTATACCGGCCCTCTACCAGTGTTTAACTTCGTCAATATTACCATATATCCTGAGGAGTGGGAGAGATAAACTCATTGCAAATTGCAAAATTAGCATTTTAAATTTAAAATTTGCATTTTGCACTGATAAATTTGCAATGAAATCTGTGAGGAGCCGATGAATTCAAACGAATTATGCCCAGGAGGCAAGTATATCTACTGTATAATTGAGTCCGGAGAGTCCCGATCTTTTGGCCTATTAGGGATTGGTGGAAGGGGGGATGAATTGTATACAATCTGTTTTGACGATATTGCCGCCGTAGTCAGTAATTCCCCCATAGTAAAATATTCAACATCAAGGGATAATCTACTTGCACATGAGAAGGCAATTGAGGAGGTAATGAAGGAATATACGGTTTTGCCTGTCAGATTCGTTACAATTGCTGAAGATGAGGAGAAGGTAAAAAGGATATTAGAAAAAGAGCATGATAGATTCATAGAGTTATTAAAAAATATTGAGGGTAAAAAGGAACTTGGGCTAAGGGCAATATTTAAAGAGGATGTTATTTATAAAGATATTTCAGAAAGATATGAGGATATAAGGGTATTAAAAGAAAAGATAGCTGCACTGCCTCCTGAGAGGACATATCCTCAACGAATGGAAATAGGCAGGATGGTTGAGTCAGCCTTACAAAAAGAGAAAGAAATTTGCAAAGAGGATATTTTAAGTACCCTATCGCCTTTGGCCGTTGAAGTGAATGTTAATAAAACCTATGGTGATCAAATAATTATCAATGCCGCCTTTTTAGTAGAAAAACATAAAGAGGCAGAGTTTGACCAAAAGGTTCAGGAACTTGATGCAAAATATGGACATAAAGTAAGATTTAAGTATGTGGGAACAGTGCCACCATTTAATTTTGTCAATCTAGTAATTAATATGGAGAAATATTAAGGTGTTTTTAATTGATGATATATTACTTGCCCCATTAAAAAGCATGGTCTGGCTGGGCAAACAAATTGACGAGATAGTAAAAAGAGAAGTCTCTGACGACGGACGCATTAAGGAAAATATCATGGAATTGCAACTTAAGTTTGAATTAGATGAGATAAGTGAAGAGGAATATACTAAACAAGAAAAGGAACTTTTGTTGCGATTGGACGCTATTAGAGAAGTGTAAGGAGATTGGTAATCAGGTGATCGGTTATGTAATTGCTCAAAATCCTGTGGATTTTAAGCAATTCAATGCAAAATGTAAATTGCAAATTGAAAATTGAAAAATTGAGGAATTCCTTATTCCTAAATGTGTTAGAAAGAATTTTGCATTTTAAAATTTGCATTTTTCATTTTGCAATGCTACTCAAAATTCCACTGAATTTTGAGTAGTTACCCTTTTCCCTAATTACCGATTACCGATTACCAATTACCAAAAAATAGACGAGGAGGTGTAGAAATGGCTAATATAGAAGAGGCCGGGAAAACAGTCGTTGAGTTTTTAAAGGAGACCCTCAATGTCAAAGAGGTGAGGGTAATTAAGGCAGAAAAGGTTAGCGATGGCTTCCAGACCGAGGCAGAGGTATATGAGGAGAGTTCATTTATAAAGTCCCTTGGACTTCCTACCAGGGTCCAGGATAGGAATATTTACAGAGTTAAACTGAACAAAGACATGGAAGTTGAATCCTATGAGCAAAAAAGCCAAACAGAATAATTTGTCTATGGAAATAGAAAAAAACCTTATCTACTTGTACTGCGTTACAAATAAGGCACCAGAGCTAAAAGGGGTAGAGGATTTAGTTGAGGGGGTTTATTCTATCTATCAAGACGGTCTTTACGCTGTGGTTAGCAGGGTTTTTGAAGATGAGTTTGGAGAGAAGAATCTTAAGAAAAATTTAGGTGATATAGAGTGGCTAACGGCAAGGGTGAGAATTCACGAAGGGGTGATTGAAGGGGTTATGAGAAATACTTGTGTAGTTCCTTTTAAGTTCGCCACTTTATTTAATAGTGAGAATAGCCTGAAAGCAATGCTCAAAGAACATGCCCGGGATATTAAAACCAACCTGCAAGATTTAGAGGGTAAAGAGGAATGGGGGGTCAAGATTTACGGCCATATAGAAAGGTTAAAAGAGGTTCTCTTTAAGCAAGATGAAGGGCTTTTAGCGCTAGATAAAGAACTCTGCTCTGCCTCAGCAGGTAAGGCCTTTTTTCTGAAGAAAAAAAAGGAAGGGTTGCTGAATACAATAGTGAATGAAGGGGTCAATAGGTATGGTCAGGATAGTTTTGAGAGATTAAGCAAACAGAGTATCCGGTCGCGTATCAATAAATTATTACCAAAAGAGGTAACCGAAAGAGAAGAGGATATGATTTTAAACTCTGCCTTTTTGGTCGAGAAAGAGAGAGTGCATACCTTTATGGGTATAGTAGAGTTTCTTAAAACCCAATATAAAGAGAGTGGACTTTCTTTTGATTGCACTGGTCCCTGGCCGCCTTATAATTTCTGCGTAAGCGTTCAGGCTACAGCAAAACAGGGGAAGAAAGACTGTAAAATGGATACTGTAAAATGAAAAATGTAAAATGAATATAGCATAAATAAGCCCAAGCTAAGACAAAAGTCTTCTAATTTTCAATTTTTCATTATCTATTTTACAATTTACAGTTATTTCCCTTGACTGGCTGAACGGTTACCAAAAGAAAAGGTGCAAAGTGGATAATGTTGTTACGAAATCAAAAGATATCACCCTGTTAGAGATTTTGGATAGGGTTTTAGATAAGGGTGTGGTTATATCTGGAGATATAGTCATATCTGTAGCTGATGTGGATCTCATCTACTTAGGATTAAAGGTGTTGCTCAGTTCCGTAGAAACCATGGAAGGCATGAGAGGGGCACCAATTGTAGGTCCAATGCAGGAGCCAACTTAAAATGGACAGCCCATCTGTGACAATAACCGTTAAAGATATAGAGGAAGTAAAAGATGCCAATCCTGACAGGATTAATATTGACCCTGAAAATGTAGAAAAGGGGTTGGCCAGGTTGGTTCTTACACTTGTAGAGTTAATCAGAAAGCTAATGGAAAAGCAGGCCATGAAAAGGGTAGAAGCAGGCTCTCTTTCTGATGAAGAGATAGAAAGAGTTGGTGAAACCTTGATGAAATTAGAGAATAAGATGAAGGAGTTAAAAGAGATATTCGATCTTAGGGATGAAGAGTTGAACCTGAATTTAGGTCCTTTGGGGAATTTGATGTGAGGATAGATTATGTATAAATCAGAAGAGAAACCAAAAATAAGCTGTCCGATATTCCAAAAGCAAGAGAGAGTAATAAAGGATATTACAGATAACATTAATAAGGCTGCAGGAGTGCAAGAAAAGGCAAGATTTGCCGAAGAACTCCAAAAGGAAGTAAATGTGATTCTCTCTTGTCCTGGTTATGAAGAGAGCATGTTGGAGTGTAAGAATTGTCGTTTCATAGCAAACTTGCGTAAAAAAACAGCGGATTTGATTATAAATGCCAAAAGATTGGCATAAAAGGAGGTAAATTATGGCAGAACAAATGGTGCATGCAATTCAAGCCACCAATCTGGCTGATATCTTAGAAAGGGTTTTAGATAAAGGAATCGTGATTGCTGGAGATATTAAGATTCAACTTGCTGATGTTGACCTTCTTAACATTAAGATAAGGCTCCTGATTGCTTCAGTGGATAAGGCGATGGAGATGGGGATAAATTGGTGGCAGCAGGATCCTTATTTATCTACAAAAGCAAGAGAAACTGAAATAGAGAATGTAGAGTTGAAAAAACGATTAGAGCGATTAGAAGAAAAAATAGAGGCGGCTCGTCCTTAAGCAGATTTCAACCTGTGCGGTTAGAATTACGCGGCTAATTTGAACTCTATATCCCCACCCTCATTCAAGGGGCTAAGGAGTCAAGGAGTCAAATGTAACAAGGGAAAGCAAACACTTGAATCCTTGACTCCTGTATCCCTTTTATCAACTTTCCCACTGATAATTGACCGATTACCCAATACCGTAATCCCTCAGTTATCAGGTGAAAAATTTATCAAAAGAAAAATCCGAATCTCGAAATCCGAAATCCGAAACAATATCAAATTACCAAAATACAAATGTTCAAAACAAAATCTATTTCGGTCATTTGGATTTAGCCCTGAACTTGTTTTAGGGTTGAATTCGTTTCGTGTTTTATGTTTCGAATTTTTCTCCTTTTCCTTTCATTGTTTCGAATTTCGATATTCGGATTTCGGATTTATAAAACTTTTTTCCCACTGATAACTGAGGCATTACCCAATACCTAATTTTTTTATTGACAATCTGGCAAAGGTGGTATATAATCTATAATGAAAATGGTTGATTTTTGATTTTCCCCCCTACTTGTATCTGAACAGTTACAATATTTTTACCCCTGAGGTATAACAACATGGACCAAATAACCCCGATGATGCGGCAATACCTGCAAATAAAACAGAAACTCAAAGATACGATATTGTTTTTTCGATTAGGTGATTTTTATGAGATGTTTTTCGATGATGCTAAAATTGCCTCCAAGATTTTAGGCATTACACTTACCTCAAGAGGAACAAACAAAGGCGATAAAGTTCCGTTAGCCGGTATTCCGTATCATGCCGCAGAATCGTATATCTCCAGGCTAATAAAAGCAGGTAAGAAGGTAGCTATCTGTGAACAGGTAGAAGACCCTAAATTAGCCAAAGGAATAGTCAAACGAGAGATAGTCCGCACGATTACCCCGGGGACAGTTCTTAGCCCGGCATTACTTGAGGATAAAATTCATAATTACTTAGCCGCCATTAATAAAAATGGCCATAAAATTGGTTTTTCATTTATCGACCCTTCTACCGGCGAATTTAAGGTTACAGAACTGTCTGCTCTAACCGAATTACTTACAGAATTGACCCGCATTACACCTAAGGAATGTCTTATTCCAAATTCACTCCAGGAAGATGAATTCGTTACAAAATTACAGGTGCACCTGGGAGCCAATGAAATTACCATTACCTTCCAGGATGATTGGATATTTAATCACGCCACAGGACTTAATACTTTATGTGAACTTTTTGGCACCTCCTCATTGGAAGGTTTTGGTTGTGAAAATCTTCATTTGGGGATAACTGCCTCCGGAGCAATTATTCATTATCTTAAAGAAACCCAAAAAAGTGCTTTGACTTACATCAACCGACTTGTCTCTTACTCTACCTCTGATTTTATGATATTGGATGCGGCGACATTAAGGAATCTTGAGTTGACCAAAACTATCCGCAGTAGTGAAAAAACCGGTTCACTTATCTGGGTTTTAGATAAAACCGCAACCGCTATGGGTGGAAGATTACTTAGAAACTGGATATACCAGCCTTTGATAAATGTAGAAAAGATAATCTATCGTCAGCAGGGGGTGGCAGAACTTGTGGATTCCACAACTACCCGAAATGATATAGCTCAAACACTAAAAAATATCCATGACATCGAACGATTGATTAGCCGATTAGATACCGGGTTAGCCAATGCCCGTGACCTGGTGGCTTTAAAAGAATCATTAAAAATGGTTCCCGAAATAAAGGGTAAATTAAATTCACTTAACTCCAATATCATAAAGGATCTCGAAACAGATTTAGAGGATTTGAAGGATATTACCGAGCTAATTGAAAAGGTAATAGTTGATTCTCCTCCTTTATCTTTACGGGATGGTGGCTTAATCAAAGAGGGTTATTTCCAGGAATTAGATGAGTTACGGGCTTTAAGTAAGGATGTGAAGAGTTGGATAGCCAGACTTGCCCGGGATGAGATTAAACGAACGAAAATCAACTCTCTCAAGGTTGGATATAACAAGGTCTTTGGCTATTATATCGAGGTGACCAACCCCAATCTTCATCTTGTGCCGCAGGATTATATTCGTAAGCAGACCCTGACTAATGCCGAACGATTTATTACCCCGGAGTTAAAGGAATGGGAGACTAAAATCCTGAATGCCCAGGATAAGATTGTCGAGATTGAGTATGAGATATTTTTAAAGGTGCGATTGCAAATAATTGAAGAGGTAAGGCGAATTCAAAAGGTCGCCAATGCCATTGCCTTATTGGATGTCTTGCTGTCCTTAGCCCAGACTGCAGTAGAAAATGATTATGTCCTTCCAAAGGTTAATGATAGCCAGGGTATTTTTATTAAAGACGGCAGACATCCTGTGGTAGAAAAGTTATTATCCGGCGAAAGATTTGTGCCTAATGATACCTTAGTTGATGCTAAAACCGAGCAAATCTTGATTATTACCGGACCAAATATGGCGGGTAAATCCACTTATATTCGTCAAGTGGCTCTAATTGTTTTGATGGCTCAAATTGGCAGTTTTATTCCTGCGACTGAAGCTACTATTGGCATTGTTGACCGTATATTTACCCGTGTTGGTGCCTCTGATGAGCTGGCAAAGGGGCAGAGTACCTTTATGGTAGAAATGGTTGAGACAGCCAATATCTTGAATAACGCCACCCCTAAAAGTTTGCTCATTTTAGATGAGGTCGGTCGCGGGACAAGCACATTTGACGGCGTGAGTATTGCCTGGGCAGTAGCCGAGTATCTCCACAACAATCCTCAAGTTCAGGCAAGAACCCTGTTTGCTACACATTATCATGAATTGACCGAGTTAGAATTCTCTTTAGAAAGGGTGAAAAATTATAATATTGCGGTCAAGGAATGGAATGATAAAATCATATTTTTACGGAAGATAGTTAAGGGTGGGACAGACAGGAGTTACGGCATTCATGTGGCTCAATTAGCCGGGTTACCGCAAGAGGTTATAACCAGAGCCACTGAAATATTAAGTAGTCTTGAGATGAGTGGTATTGCTGAGGAAGGGAAACCCACATTATCCACGATTAAACCCCATGACATACCCAAATCTATCCAATTGACCCTATTTGAGCCCGAATCCCACAGGGTAGTAAATGAATTAAAAGAAATTGATTTAAACAAAATGTCGCCACTTGAGGCACTTAATAAGTTGAATGAGTTTAAAAAAATGGTGGAATAAAAAACTGTAAAATGGGTACTGTAAAATGAAAAATTTAAAATGAATGTAAGATGAATATAAAAACAGGGTATTCTAATTTTGTAACTATTTACCCAGTTGAAGTAACAAAGAATATAAGCCACAGATTCACAGAGAATAGAAATCAGAGGTAAGAATTTATAATCTGTGAAAATCTGTGTAATCTGTGGCTTTTCTCCATGTTTCACTGCTTCTATGGT
>JBDRHR010000130.1:0-6283 GCA_043816605.1 Nitrospirota bacterium | reverse complement strand
AGAGAATCTTACGATAGAGCTGAACAAGAAGGGGTTGTAGCTCTAAATGAGCAAGGCGATTCTATAACGGTTCAACATATTTTGGCACTCATTACAAAATTAAAACAGATTTGTAATATTGATCCAGTTTCTAAAGAAAGTTGCAAGATTGAATACCTTTTAGAGAAATTAGAAGAGATTTCTGATTCGGGAGATAAATCGCTGGTGTTTTCTCAGTATCCAGAAAAGACACTTAGATTTTTAGAGCCAGAACTTTTGCAATTTAGCCCATCTGTTTATCATGGCGCTTTGTCAGATTTACAACGCGATAAAATAGTTGATGAATTTCAAAACCAAGAAGCCTGCAAGGTTATTCTTATGTCTGTCAAGGCAGGAGGCTTAGGAATAACTCTAACGAGGGCTAATCATGTGTTTCATCTTGACCAGTGGTGGAACCCTGCTGTTACCGATCAAGCTACAGCAAGGGCTCGTCGGATAGGTCAGAAAAAGACCGTTTTTGTCACCTCTCTTTTTACAGAAGATACTATTGAAAAGAGAATACAAAATCTTCTTGCAGGAAAACGGGAGCTTTTCAAGACGGTTATTGATGATCTTAGCGATACAAATCTGTCAAAGGTTCTAACCAAGGATGAATTGTTCAGTTTGTTCAATCTTCAAAAAGCAAAACCCACAACAGCAAAAGGTATGCCGAAGAGTCGGGTGGTTACAATAGAATCATTAGGGCAGATTTCACCGCAACAATTTGAAAAGCTAATCGCTGATCTTTACGAAAAAATGGGTTATCAAGTAAGACTAACTTCTCAAACGAGAGACCAAGGTGTCGATGTTTTTGCAAAGCGTGTAAGCGAAAGTGGAACTGAATCTTTGGCTATTCAATGTAAGCACTATCCAATGGGAACAGTTGGAGTTGAGCATGCGAGGTCTTTATATGGAGTGATTCAAGACCAGCCAAGCATTACAAGAGGGGTTTTGATCACTACTGGAGGTTTTTCTAAAGAATGCAAAGAGTTTACAAAGGGGAAACGCATCGAACTTTTTGATGGTAAATACCTTTGTGGTTTATTGGAAAAATATAATACACCACTTTCTAAAGGGACAAAACAGGAGGGCGACAACTTCATATAACGTGGTGTTTGTGGTTCACTTCGTTCACCCAAATTGGCTTATGCCAACTTCACAAACACCGAGACCGTTAGATGAAATTACTGCCCATTATTTAGAGGAGATGAAAGGCTAAAGCCTAAAATCCGTGCTAAAGGCTAAAATCCAAAAATCGGTGGTGTCCCGCTATGACTTCGCTATGACTTAGTTTATAGTGAGGCATCCATAAGATATATAAGAAATGCAGAGTTGAAAGAGAGGAGGGGAAAATAAATACAATGAAAATGAGACCTGACACCATTTTCCCCTTCCTTTTTCCACCTGAATTAGTCAATATAGGAGGTGTGTTATGGAAACAAATGGTATTTGTTCAATTTGCAAGGCAGAGGTAACGCAAAAGGGACGTAGTGCACATTTGAAGTCGTGCATAAAAAAGCACTACAGCAACGAAGGAGGGGTGAACAGGTATTTCTTGTTGTCAATTAGTGGTCGATATGCACCATGTTATTGGTTAAATATCATATTTGATCAAGATTGGGGATTGTCTGTGTTGGACGGTTTTCTTAGAGATGTATGGGTAGAATGTTGTGGGCACATGAGTGAATTTAAAATAGATGGTGTCTCATATTCAAGTTACTCAGATACAGAATCTGATGACGAAGATATGGATATAGAAATTTCCAGGGTAGTGAGGGTAAAAGACAAATTTTTGTATCTGTATGATTTTGGTTCAACCACAGAATTAGTGATAAAGGTAATCGACAGCTTTCAATCAAATAAACAAATAAAAGAGCCTGAGATAATTGCCCGGAATAATCCACCTGAGATAGGGTGTGATGAATGTGATGCACCGGCAACACAAATATGTAGCAACTGTCAAATCTGGTTGTGTGATAAATGTAGCAAGAGGCATAGGGGTGGCGAAGATATGATGCTCCCTGCGGTAAATTCACCGAGGGTAGGGGTCTGTGCATATGCAGGATAAAATTATATTGTGAATCAAAGGAATTTTGCCCCAAGAACCATAAAGAGTATGATTTTACAATCTGGTCTTAGTGAACAGGAATGGTTAGATAGTATATAAAGTTAATTTAAAGGAAGTCGCCAGGGGAAAGGTGTTAGAAATGATGGAAACTAACCTTGCATTTCTTAAGGAATTTGAAACAGGCAAAATAGAGTACAAAGAGGCAAAGGAAACTTTGCCACAAAGTATCTGGAAGACAATATCAGCAAATAACAAACCTGGAATTTATCTATCGGAGAGAAAATATGGACTCAAAGGATTTTATTTTTGTTAAAGGGGCAAGGGAACATAACCTTAAAAATATCGATGTCCGGATACCACGAAATAAATTGGTGGTAATTACCGGTTTGTCCGGCTCAGGAAAATCCTCTTTAGCCTTTGATACCATTTATGCCGAGGGACAAAGACGATATGTGGAATCATTGTCTGCCTACGCCCGTCAGTTTTTAGGACAGATGGAAAAACCGGATGTCGATTACATCGAAGGGCTATCCCCGGCTATTGCCATTGAACAACGGACTGCAAGTAAAAATCCACGCTCTACTGTCGGCACGGTTACCGAGATATATGATTACCTCCGCCTTATGTATGCCAGAATCGGCCAGCCCCATTGCTATAAATGTGGGAGACCGCTAACCAAACAAACCGTAGATGAAATAGTCAACCAGATAATGGAACTCAAGGATAAGACAAAAATTCAAATCCTTGCCCCTTTGGTTCGAGGTCGAAAGGGTGAATATCAGGAGATACTTTCAACTATCCGTAAGGAAGGATTTGTCCGGGTAAGGGTGGATAAAAAGATATACGACCTGGAAGAAGAGATTAAATTAGATAAAAACAAAAAACATAATATTGAGGTAGTAGTTGACCGTCTTGTGGTTAAAGCCGAACGGAGCAGATTGGCTGACTCCATTGAGACGGCATTTAAACTTTCAACAGGAATAGTAATTATTGAAGTAGAGGAGAAAGAAGATTTAATCTTCTCAGCAGAATTGGCTTGTCTGTATTGTGGGGTTAGTTATGAAGAAATCTCGCCCCGAATGTTTTCCTTTAACAGCCCTTATGGTGCCTGCCCTACCTGTAAGGGATTAGGGGTGAAATTAGAAATCGACCCTGAATTAGTTGTGCCAAATAAAAATTTAAGTGTCTATGATGGGGCGATTAGACCATGGGGAATCCCCTGGGAAGGATTACAACGGCTCTTAGAACGATTAGCCAAACGGTATGGTTTTAGATTGGATGTCCCGTTTAAAGATATACAAAAGGAACATCAACAACTTTTGCTTTATGGCACCGCAGGGGAATATTATCGCACTCGATTCAAAATTCGATATTCTGGAGAATATGAAGGGGTGATCCCGGGTTTAGAACGGCGATTTAAAGAGACAGATTCAGAGATGTCCCGTGATGAGATTTCAGAATTTATGAGTAAGCAACATTGCCCTACCTGTGAAGGTGCAAGATTGAAAAAGGAAAGTTTAGCCGTAACCATTCAGGATATGTCCATTGGCGGGGTGACTAAATTATCTATTAAAAAGGCTTATGAATTCTTCCAAGATTTAAAATTAACCGAAAAAGAGACACTCATTGCTCATCAAATCCTTAAAGAAATAAAAAGGCGATTGGAATTTTTAATCAATGTAGGTATTGACTACTTGACCATAGACCGTGCCGCAGGGACATTAGCCGGGGGCGAGGCACAACGAATTCAATTAGCCACACAAATCGGCTCAGGATTAATGGGCGTGCTTTATATCTTAGATGAGCCAAGTATTGGACTACATCAGCGGGATAATAAAAGGCTTTTAGATACCTTATGTTGTCTGCGGGATTTAGGCAATACCCTGATTGTGGTTGAGCATGATGAGGCGACCATTAGAATGGCTGATTATGTGCTTGATTTAGGACCCGGTGCTGGAGAAAATGGCGGATTTATCGTCGCTCAAGGCACACCGCAAGAAATTATTGATGATAATAATTCTTTAACCGGTAAATATCTAAAGGGTGAATTAAGGATTCCTGTCCCCAAAAAACGGCTTAAACCCAAGGCAAAATTTATCGAGGTCCGTGGTGCCGCAGAACATAATTTAAAAAATATCAATGTCAAAATCCCAATCGGGCTTTTGACCTGTATTACCGGCGTTTCAGGCTCAGGCAAAAGCACACTTATTAGTGAGATTTTATATCCTGCCTTGCGTCAACATCTTTTAAGAAGTCATGCTAAACCGGGCAAGCATAAAGGGATTGTGGGATTAAATCATTTAGATAAGGTCATTAATATTGACCAGTCTCCAATCGGTCGCACCCCGCGCTCCAATCCGACTACCTATACCGGAACCTTTACCCCTATTCGAGAACTCTTTTCCTTATTCCCGGAAGCTAAGATGCGGGGATATAAACCCGGCAGATTCAGTTTTAATGTCAAAGGTGGCAGATGTGAGGCCTGCCAGGGGGATGGCATTATTAAGATTGAAATGCACTTTTTGCCCGATGTCTATATCCCTTGTGAGGTCTGCAAGGGCAAAAGATATAATCGCGAGACCCTTGAGATAAAATATAAGGGTAAAAATATCGCTGATGTTTTGGATATGACCGTAGATGAGGCATTAGGGTTTTTTGCCAATATACCGTTTATTAAACGAAAGTTAGAGACCATTTCAGATGTAGGCTTGGGTTATATTAAACTTGGTCAGTCGGCAACGACACTGTCAGGGGGAGAGGCACAGCGGATAAAATTATCGGCTGAATTAAGTAAGCGGGCTACGGGGAGAACACTGTATCTTTTAGACGAGCCGACGACAGGATTGCATTTTGCCGATATTCATAAATTATTAGATGTCCTGATGCGACTTCGGGATGCAGGCAATACTATTGTGGTGATTGAGCATAATTTAGATGTAATTAAGACGGCGGATTATATCATTGATTTAGGTCCAGAGGGTGGGGATGCAGGCGGTGAAATAGTAGCTACCGGTTCACCTGAGGATATTGCCGGGAATATAAATTCTTATACCGGGCAATTTTTGGCTGAAATGCTAAATTCAAAGAATATCCTTGATTGTACCAGTATAGGAAAGTGAATTGTAATCCTTCTCAGTTACGGGGCCATTGAGATATAAATTATTGGGACATTTAATGAGTACTGGTAGATTGGTTTGCTTCCTGATTGTTCTGGCAACGCTGTGTCCGACTAAAATGGTTAATCCTGGAGCCTGGTTAAGGCTAATTAGCGTAGGGGTAAGGATGAGTGAAAACCATAGTCCGCCAAGCGGGGAGACCCAACTTTTATCAAAGAGCTTTACCATGGGTTTGAGTCTCGGCGATAACTAAAGTTCCTTCATGACCGCCACAAGAGGCTAATGTCCGGGCAATATCCTGCGTAGAACCTACCTCATCAAAGGGATGTATCTGTCTGCCAAAGATTTTACTCTGCAAACTTTGTTTAATCTCTTGTACTTGCCACATTAAATAATCACCCCATATTCGATTAAATCCCTTTGTAATCTATCTACAGATCGAAATAATATTGCATTTATACCCATTTTACTTGCAAATTCTACATGCTCTTTTATATCATCGGTGTAAATACACCTTGATGGAAGGACATCCGCTTTTTTTAACGCTTCTTGAAATATCCTTGGATGAGGTTTGCTAAACCCTACTTTATATGATAAAATGTAATCGTCCAGTAGCCCTAATACATCGTATTTTTTCTTAACAAAGTCAAAGTGTAACTCATTAGTATTTGACAACAAAAACAGTCTATATCTTTTTTTTAAACGCAATATCATTTCCTTAACACCTCTATTTAGCCGAAATATATTTTGCCAGATGGGTTTAAATTCCGCAAAAGAGATATTTAATTTAAGCCTGCTGGATATTTCCCTGAAGAACTCATCGGTTGAGATTTTACCTTCATCATAGCTCCTTTCCAATCCTGAGGTAAATACCAGGTCATAGACTTGCTCGGGTGTAAGATTAGATATTTGAGCTAATTTATTGCAAATAATCCTATGGTCGACAAGCTGTTACGGAACTAAAAAATTACATAAAAAAATAAAAAAAAGATAAAGGAGATGAAGGTAGTGGTGGGTAGTACGATGGATGCATTTGAGTGGGCAGGAAGCCATTTATATTCCATAAAAAAGTTATTTTGAT
>JBDRHR010000129.1:0-5840 GCA_043816605.1 Nitrospirota bacterium | reverse complement strand
TTATTCATTTTGGTTATGTTTTGAGAATTTTATATTGTAATGGAGATTTTTGAAGGAATAAGTTTTGCAGACAGGCTATGGTCATTTCCAGAGATATTTGAGTAAATGGACAGAATTTCTATTTCGTAACAGCCTGTCGAACCCTTTTGATAAATTTTTCCATATTTCCACACGTAACTGACCGATTACTACTCTTTGTATATTCTTCTTCACTTATCTCACCCAAAAAATCAAAATTCCTATCACTCTATCACTTCACCTTCCAACGAAACAAGTTTCCTTTACCTCCATAAGTTTCTATCCAGACTTCGATATTGAATAGCCTCAGAAATATGGGAGGCAGTAATTTTGTCTGTTTCTTCTAAATCAGCAATCGTGCGTGATACCTTCAAAACCCGGTCATAAGTTCGGGCAGAAAAACCTAATTTATCAATGGCTGTACGAAGTAACTCTTTACCATCCTCTTCTACCTGGCAATATTTTTTAATCTCACGAGGTCCCATCTGACGATTAGCATAAATCTCATGCTGTTCTGCGAATCTTTCCCGTTGAATCCGACGGGCTTTATTGATTCGAGCTTGAATACTCTTTGAGGACTCCTCAAAACTTTCTCCTTCAAGGTCTTTATACTTTAGACTTGGCACCTCAATATGTATATCAATCCTATCCCACAGAGGACCTGAAATTTTGGATAGATATTTTTGGATTTGTGACGGGGCACAGATGCATTCCTTTGTTGGGTCTGTTAGATTCCCACACGGGCAGGGATTCATTGCCGCTACCAACATAAATGAGGCTGGAAAGGAAAGGGAGGTGCTTGCCCGTGAGATAGTTACTATGCCGTCTTCTAATGGTTGTCTTAAAGACTCTAAGACATTACGGGGAAATTCCGGTAATTCATCTAAGAATAAGACACCATTGTGTGATAAACTTATCTCCCCCGGCTTAGGGATTTGTCCTCCACCAACTAAACCGGCATCTGAGATAGTATGATGTGGTGCTCTAAAAGGACGAATGGTCAATAAAGAATGTTTAGAAGGTATTGCTCCGGCAATTGAATGGATTTTGGTTGTTTCAATAGCCTCATGAAGGGACAAATCAGGTAAAATAGTAGGTATGCGTCTGGCTAACATTGTTTTCCCTGAGCCTGGAGGACCTATCATCAAGATATTATGTCCACCGGCAGAGGCGATTTCTATTGCTCTTTTGACATGAGCCTGTCCTTTTACCTCGCAGAAATCTATATTATACTTAGCGTCTTGTGAAAATAACGCCTCAATATCTACCACATGTGGTCCAATGGTTAATTCCCCAACAATAAATTTTACTGTTTCATATAGTGTTTTAACAGGATAAACATTTATTCCTTCTACTACTGCGGCTTCTGAGGCATTTTCAAAAGGAATAATCAGGTTTTCAAACCCTGCCTCTTTAGCTGAGGCGGCAATAGAAAGTGCCCCTTTAACAGGTTTGACACTACCATCTAAAGATAATTCGCCAACAATGAGGTATTTAGCCAGTTCTGCTGCGGGAATTTGTTGTGTAGTCGCAATAATAGCCATAGCAATCGGCAGGTCAAAATATGCCCCTTCCTTCTTTATCTCTGCCGGGGCTAAGTTGACTATGATTCTTTTATTATACGGATACTGACACTCAGAATTAATAATAGCGATTTTAACCCGCTCTTTACTCTCTTTCACAGCAGAATCAGGCAATCCAACAATATTAATGAAAGGGGTTGACCCTGTCGCATTTACCTCGACGGTAACAATATAACCATCTATTCCTAATAATCCTGCACTATATGCCTTAGCTAACATCTATTCCTCGGCTCATCACAAATTGTTGTGGGTAAATAATTAAATCCGAAATTCGAAGCACGAAATTCGAAACAAATCCGAAATTCAAATATCAAATGTCCAAAATATCATTCACTCTTTCGTAATATAGAAATATGCGGTCTTCTAAGTCATATTGTTTTGAATTTTCCACATTTTTGGTCATTTGAATTTGTTTCGTATTTCGTATTTCGAGATTCGGATTTATCCAATTTTAATCTACCCACTATATTCCGTGAAGAGTCTATTCCTCTGAACAAAATGCATCTTTGAGCAACTCAATTTGGGGTTTTTGATTTTTCAACCATGTAATTGCCACAATATCAAATCTACAATCGATTTCTTGTCCATTCATCCTGGCAAGATACTCTAATGCTACTTTAGATATTTGTCTTTGCTTACGAATATCAACTGCCTCTTGCGGTAGTCCATATTCTAAAGATTTACGCGTCTTAACCTCAATAAAGGCTAATACATCCTTGTTTTTAGCAATAATATCAATTTCACCGGAACGGGTTTTATAATTTTGCTCAATAATTTTATATCCATGTCTCCTCAGGTATTTTAAGGCTAATGCCTCACCAGCTTTGCCTAATTCAATCCTTTTGTTACCTGCACATGGATTTAATTGGCTCAAATGACCTGCGGTGGATTTTGCAAACACCATATTTTTTAATCGCCTCAATATGTAAATCTGTCCCATATCCTTTATGTTTAGCAAAGCCATAGTGGGGAAACTCGTTATCATACTCAATCATCATCCTATCTCGTATTACCTTAGCTAAAATTGATGCGGCGGCAATAGAGATACTTAATTGGTCACCCTTAATGATTGGTTTTTGTGGAATATCAAGGTGAGGGATTTTGAGTCCATCAACAAGCAAGAAATGAGGTTTTGATTTTAACGATTTTATTGCCTTTTTCATCGCCAGGTATGTAGCTTGCAGGATGTTTATCTCATCTATTATTTGCTCATCGACAATACCTATTCCCCAATCAATTATTGTCTTAGAAATAGTTTTACAAAGCCTTTCCCGTTGAAGAGGGGATAATTTTTTAGAATCATTTATGCCTGGTATTTTAGCATCTCTCGGTAAAATAGCTACTGCCGCCACTACGGGACCTGCCAATGGTCCTCTACCTACCTCATCTATTCCACCAATTAATTCATAACCTGAAGAAAATACCTCTTCTTCATACTTCCAAAGTTTTTCAAGTCTATGGTTTTCTGCAACGAGGCAAATCTCTTTAGAGCAGGTATAGGACATTTATTTTCCCCTTCCTTTCAATTTGGTAATGTCAAAACTTTTACCTAATTTCTCTTAACTCTCTATATTTTCAAGCAATTGAAAACTCACTGGACAGGCTTTCTGATTCTTACTTTTCCCATTTTAAGTTACAATCCTTACATTGGTAGGTAATCTTTTTAATAAAAACAAGAATCATTGATAAAAACCAACAGCCTATAGTTATTAATCCAAGTATTCCTCTTTCTGTATCCAAAGCCGCTTGTGCGTATATATTTCGCATATCATAAATGCAACCTATAATACAAAACAAACTGATGAATAACAGTACATAGATTGTTTTAGAAAATCTGATTTTTTTGATAATATTTATCTCCTTTGAGCTACATTTAGGACATTCATTCAAGTATACCATCTTTTCATCATCCTTTTCTTTAAATTTTTACTTCTCTGCCCTAAGGCAAAATTGCATATAACGATTTTAGTATAAAAAAAGTTTTTGCGAAGCAAAAATTTGGGTGAGTCCACCTCTGGCGGACGAACCTTTTATGCTGTGTTATACGCATGTGCCGTGCCCCCATTGAGTTTTACTCCTAAAATTGTTTCAGCCTGTTCTATCGTCCATCGCTGCCTTTCTTCAACATCTTCTTCTGTCCAACTTCCTTTTTCCAATTTACCTATAATCTTCTTTGAAATTTCAAATGCTGTAGTTCCTCCATGCCATTTTTTGTACATTTCTGCTTTTTCCAGAGGGGGATCGTTCTGTTGAGCAATATTCTTTTTTCCAGAAAGCAAAGTAAGGTTCCCAATCTTATACAAGTGTTTTGTTGCTTGTTGTTCATTCCATATTTTTTTCCAATCCGCCTGTTCCTGCCACTTTACAGGGAGTATATGATCTACATGGAGTTTATTATCAAGTTCAATAAAGGAAATTTTTGAATCGTCTGTTTGCTGGTATTCTATTACTGCCAGTAAAGGTCTAAGCCAAGGTTTGCCATATACGTCGTTTTGCAAATTTTCGTTCATAAGTTTGAGCACATTATCCCCGGTTATTTTCTTATCTATTTCCCTTTTGATTTCATCTAGTTTTTTCCTATCTTTCATCCAACCAATCAGGTTAAAGGACAGTTGTTTTATCTTTGAAGTCGTATAGCCAGCGAGCCAGTAAGAATAATACATCTTTCTCAATTCTTTGCATAACCCGTCAAAATCATCAAATTTAACATGTTTCGCCGTTGTGAGTATTGCTTTCCAGAAAACTTGATTAGGTAGATACCATAGTGAAAATACTAATTTAGATTCCGTTTGATAAATTTCATTGAAACCATCAACAAATTTCTTAAACTCATAAATAACACTCTTTGGATCTTGCCCTTTGAATTTGTCAATCAATTCCTCATACAATGATCGTTTTGGATTTTGAGATAGTAAATAGTATCCATAGTAGGTAAGCAAGTCGGTGATAGACTCCCCCATCTGTTTTGAAAGAGCCTCTATTTGATCCCATGTAGATTTGAAGGCATCTTTGTCTGTGTCCTCGCTTAAATTGCTGTAAAGATGACTCTTGATTAAATCTGCCGGGGTTAAATCAAGTCCTCTTGTATTCAATACTTGGAATAATTTGATAGCATACGCTTGTTGTGAGCATGTAATGGTTATCATCTCTGCTTTCTTCAAGATATATTCTGCAAATTTTTTGACCGTTTCTATGCCGCCATTTTTCCTAAGATCCTCAAGCCTTTCCTTGAGTATTAAAGCCGAATTTATGAATTTTTCTTCTTCTCTCTGTTTTTTTGTGAGTTCCATGGTCGGAAATTTCACGCCGTTTAATATTTCCTGTTCAAATTTTAACTGGTAATTTGATTGAGTTATCAACTTTAAACGGGATTTTCCTTTAACGAAGCTTTTAACAGCGTTCTGAATGCTATTTACTAATTCCTTGTCCAAATTTTCTAAATCACTTCCGTATAAATCCCTAATTACGCAAAATAGAATTGTTAAAGTTGTTAGCCTCTGCTGACCGTCAACAACTTCAAAACAGCCGTTTTTTGTCCTTATTAATATCATGGGTCCCAAGAAATAGCTTTCATCCCCCAATTCCATTGCGGAATATAAGTCATCCCACAATTGCTCTATTTGCTCATCTTCCCAACTATATGGACGTTGATAATCCGGTATTTGATAATAACTGTCCTCATCCCCAAATATTTCTACGATGGTTTTTGCAGCGGGATTGAAAATTCTGCTTGTATCTTCAGACATATTTTATCCTCCTATATTCTTTTATGGCACGGCATTGCGTATAACTCGTCTATTTACGAAAAGGTTCAGTAATAATACATTTATCTTGGAAACTCAGCAGGGAAATTCAGGAACACATCCCACATTTTTCCATAATAATTTGTAATAACTTAGGATGTTTCCCTAAGTTTTTCCTGAATTTCTCTAAGTTTCTTCAAAAATTTAGCGATAGCGTCGTAAACCTGTTGTTATCGGAAGTAGCCCAAATTCATTCTTTTTTCTTTGGTGGTGTTGGTGTTGGTGTTTCAGGCCGTTTCAGGTTCTTAGGAGGAGGATTATACCCACCTTTCTTTATAATTTTCCTTATATCCCTTTCGTTCATTTGTATACCTCCTCGTATAATATGTTTATATTGATAGTTATGGTTGAATAACTATCTAACGGTGTAGGAGGGCGGTTGGTGGGATATTGGGTTGTAACGTTGAAAAACAAAAAAAAAAAAACCCCCAGCAAA
>JBDRHR010000128.1:0-15514 GCA_043816605.1 Nitrospirota bacterium | reverse complement strand
TTGATGAGCCTTCTTATTTGCCGATTACTTAGAGATAGCATTTCTGCTGCTTCTCGTTGCTTTATAGCCCCTTCTAATGCCTTCTGAATTACATACAACCGCTTTAACTCACCCTGACTTAACATAATAATGTCCTTTTCTGCCATATTGCCTCCTTATTATTAAAATATGAGACATTATAGCACTTTTTAGGACATTTCTATTTTGGTATTACACTACTTTTTTTGGTAAATTAATATTCTAAGAGAGATAAAAATAATCAGGCAGACTAAAATTAATAGCACAGCCACAGGTCTGGCGTAATTTAAGCCATAGGATTCAAATCGTTCATAAACTAAAATAGAGGTAACCATAGGGTGATAGGCGATAATCACCACTGCCCCAAATTCACTAATTCCCCTTGCCCACATCATTATTGCCCCTGTGGCAATACCTTTCCCGGCTAAAGGTAAAGATACTCTCCAGAAACTCATCCAGGCAGAGGCACCTAATGTTCTGGCTACCTTTTCTAATTTTGGATTAACTCCTCTAAATCCCTCCTTAGCCGAATTTATCAAAAAAGGCACACTCACAAAAATCATCGCCGCTACTATACCAAAAATAGTGCCGACAAATTTTATTCCGGCTAATCCTGCTAATTTACCTAAAAAGAAATTCTGTCCAAAAACAGTCAATAAGGCAATTCCAGCCGCAGTATGGGGAATGATGATGGGAATGTCAATAATACTTTCTACCAACGCCTTACCTTTAAAATCAGCTCTGGCTAATATGTATGCCAGAGGCACTCCAAAGATAAGCCCAAATAAGGTCGCCAAAACCCCGGCATAAAGGGTTAATAAAATACTCCTTTGCACCTCCCTATCCTTAATGGTTTCAAATAACACATCAGGATTTATCCCAATAATCAGCAAAAGTATGGGTAGAATGATAAAAATCAGCACAATTACACCCAAAACGATAAACACATAATACATCTTATCTTTTTTCATCTTTCTTAAACCTTTGTAATTCTAATGGGACTTTACTTTTATCATTGGCAATTGCCGGGATAATAGGTGGTTGGTCATTTTTTGCCATTATTTTTTGACCGGCTGGACTTAATACAAACTTAATAAATTCTAATGCCGACTTTTTATTTGGGGCATTATTAGGAATAGTCAGGGCATAAGTTATGGGTGCACCAGTTTGTATCACCATCTTGCCTGGTTTTTCACCACTGATTTGCACCTTAGCCTGCTTGTAAAAATTAGCATACTTTACCTGACTGAGGTCAATTTGTGGAGGAAGGGTTAGTACCTTTAAATTATGTTGTCTGGCAACGGAGAGGTATTGAAACTGGTAATCAAGTTCTCCTGCCTGTGTCAAGGCGATTAAATCCGTTTCCTTTGGTCTTATATTTTTTTTAGGGCAGTGCCTTTGCAATTTCTCGTATAATCCAGGCAGCCGATAATATTTTTCTGCTAATTGCCAGACAAGTAATGCCCGATACCCACATGGGTCGGTATTCGGGTCAGAATGACCGTAATTTACCCCTGGTCTGGTAAGTATTTCATACCAATTTTTTTCATTAATCTCATTGGCATATTTTGATGTATCGGTATAAGCAATCACCATTTTATTTGTCGCAAATGAAATATACCAATTGGTATATTCCGGCATCAATATCTCTTCAATCACCTCATAATCAGCTACAGCAACTATATCCGCAGGCTTTTTAAGTTCACTTACCTTCCTTGCCGCCACCCTACTACCGGCAGATTCACGCAAGACTAAAACATCCGGGTATTTTTTATTAAACCCCTCTACCAACTCTTTAAAAGGAACTGACAAACTGCCGGCATGAAAGATGATGAGTTCTTCTCTCTGCGAAGCTGAACCACAAAAAATAAATAAAATCCCTACAAAAAAAACTGCCAAAAGATTCAAAAGGTAGATTTTACCTCGTTTAAGAGTTTTTATCATTTATCTTTACCGCCAATAAGTTTTTCCTTTAATTCAAGGTGAGCCAGATATTCCCCGTTAAGCTTCTCAAAGTTAATTCCATCGTTTGAGAAATAACTCCTGCCAAAATTATAATAATCATCAATTAGTAACTGCACATTTGCCCCCTCAGTTACCTTAAAGGTAATTGTGTTTGTTCCTTTCTTTAGCAGAAAAGGATTTAGCTCAATACTTGCCGTACGAGTAAATTGACCATAGGTAATATAGGCACAACTAATCTTTGGCAGGTCATGACCATTGATATTTATTAATAAGTATCCCTTATCATTTGCCGAGTAATAAAGCCCTAAACCTGCGGCTTTAACCTTAGATAAGTCAGAAGTAATCATAAGTTCTTTTTTAATGGCTTTATCAGGAGAATCAAGTCCTCCTGATTTATCACCATGCCAATCACCACTATTATCACGAATGAGGTATCCATATCGTTTTTCAATACAAAATCCATTGGGTTGATTAAGAGGATATGTCCAGCCCCAAAAGGTATTAAAATTCACCAGGCTGTAAATAATACAAAAGATACTAAAAGAAATAACTAATGGTTTATATCTTTTGGCTTTGATTTTTTCATACCAATAAAAGATGGTGTAACCGGCAAACAGGGTTAAATAGGGGACTACCGGCACACGAAACCTTGCCATCACAAAGAATAAAAGAATAGCACTCATATATCCAAGCAGGACAAAGAATAAAAGAAAGACATTTTTATTTAACCGCATCAGGCTTAATAACATACCCATTGCCCCTAAAGAAGCGATAAGTCCAAAGGGTAACATTAATCGCAACAAAGGTGAATATTTCTTGAAACGAGAATAGACAATATCGTTATCAGGAATTTCAGACCCACTCCAGAATAGTGTAAATTTTTGAGATAAAAGCCAGAGGTATTTATGGGGTTTTTCTTTTATAAACCGCAGTGCATCTCTTGTCCAAAAACCCTCATCCTCTTTACCCTTTAAATTATCTGCATAAGGAGGGATATAGTAAATGCCTTCTGAATCTTCATTATTTCCTGCCCAGAAGGTGATGGGACCTGAAGTAGTTAAAAGGATAAATTTGCCACTATAAATATAATTACGGATAGTTACCGGCGAAATAGCTGCGGCTGTTCCTAAGATAATAAAAAGAGTTGCGACGATAAACCGCTTTTTTAAACCTGAGACAATCAATACCCATAAAAGTAAAAATGGCAGGACAAAAAGTGTTGTTGCCCTTGATAAGGTAGAAAGACCTATGACTATTCCGGTGATAAAATACCATTTTATAGAGTCCTTTTTTATACTTTTTAAAAGGAGTAAAGTACTCAAAAGGAGAAGAAATGTATCTAAGACTACGGTTAAAATAGAGGTCTCATAGACCATAAAAATACCGTAAAAAGCACATAACCCAGCTGCAATTATTCCAACCGATTGATTGAAGATGCGTTTGGCAATCAAATAGACAAGCAAATAACTCCCACAGCCAACAAGTATTTGGACGAGGACAGCGTTAAAGGGTGAATGTCCGACAATTAAATAGACCATGGCTAAGAAATAAAAATATAAGGGGTTAAAAGAATAGGGAGATTTAGGTAAATCACCATTTAAGACAAGATTAGCTAAACCATCATAAGAAGAGGCATCTGTGCCTGAAAAATGCAGGAAGTTTGGGTCGTTACCCTTTATCTGAAATAGATAGACAAGTCTTAATACCACAGAAATTACCAGGATAGAGATAAGTATAATTTTATCCCTTGAGATTGAAAATAAAGAGAAAGGAGGCTTGCCTCGTTGTTGTGTTGAAGTTGAGATGTTGTCCTTTCGGGATTTATTAGTAGGCTGTCCCTTTTTTTTAGATTTCTTCTTCCCCATAAGTTGTAGTTTAACATACAAATATACCTTCTGTCAACAAAAAATTAGGTATATCGGTAATGGGTCAGTTACGCGGGGTTATTTTTTGACCGGGCAAGAAAAACAACCCCCTAACCCCCTTTTTTAAGGGGGAATAAAACGGGGTTGTGCCATATTCCCCCTTAAAAAAGGGGGTTAGGGGGTTGTTTTCTCCCTGATAACTGACCCATTACTGCTTACAATAAAAAATTGTTGCAAATCTTGTTTAAATGATGTATAATAAATCTTAACATGGAAAAAGAGATAAAATTTGAAGGTGCGTTGGGAGAGTTGGAAGGGATTGTCCGGAAATTAGAGCAAGGCGGACTCCCATTAGAGGAATCATTGTCGGCATTTGAACGAGGAATGAAGTTGTCAAAGGTATGTTTTAAGAAGTTGAATGAGGCTCAACGCAAGATTGAGATTTTGACTAAGGATGAGCAAACAGGAGAGATTATCACTAAACCTTTTTCATTAGAAGAAGAAAATGCAGGAGAGGAAGAATTATAGTAACTACTCAGGTAGATAGGCTGTAGACTGTTAGGCTGTAGGTAGTAAGTAGTAAGGTCAATGATGCGTAGCTAACATACAGCCTAAACAACCTGAATAGTTACAAAAAATTCGTGTAATTCGTATAATTCGTGGTTTAAAAATTATGGATATTAATGAGTATTTATCAACTAAAAAAAAGATAATAGATACGGCATTGGATTATTATTTACCCGAGGTACATGAATATCCAAAGGTGATTCATGAAGTCATGCGGTATGGGGTGTTCTCAGGCGGAAAGAGGATAAGGGCGATTTTAGTTTTAGCCTCCGGGGAGGCAGTAGGTGGACAGGAAAAAGAACTGTTACAGGCGGCATCTGCCATAGAATTAATTCATGCCTACTCACTTATTCATGATGATTTACCTGCTATTGACGATGATGATTTCCGACGAGGAAAACCATCTTGCCATAAGAAATTTAATGAGGCAATGGCTATTTTAGCCGGGGATGCCTTGCTGACTTATACCTTCTATTTGCTATCCAAAATTAAGCACCCACCGGATAGAATAATAAAGGTTTGTGAGGAAATTTCTTATGCTATCGGCACCTTTGGCATGATTGGCGGACAGGTAGTCGATATTGAATCTGAGGATAAAGAGTTAGATGTCCCTACCCTTGAGTATATTCATACCCATAAGACAGGGGCTTTAATCTGTGCGGCAGTGAAGACAGGATGTATTCTGGGAGGAGGAAATCTTCAGCAAGGACACTCCTTAAACCAGTATGGAGCACATATTGGTTTAGCCTTTCAAATCGTAGATGATTTATTGGATATGGAAGAAGGCAAAAAAGGAAAGAAGAGAAAAAGTGATTTAGTGAAAAAGAAGTTGACTTATCCGGTTGTTTATGGCGTCCAATCATCTAAAAAGCAGGTGCAAATGTTAATTGAAGAGGCATTATCTGCCATCAGCGATTTTAATCACCAAGCAGACCAACTCAGAGAACTGGCTAAGTTCATCGGAGAGAGGGGATATTAAGAAGGCTGTAGGCTGTTAGACTGAAGGCTAAAAAATATCTCGAAAATCTGTAACCGTTCAGGTTATTCAAAGATAAGGGACAAGAAACTGTAAAATGGGTATTGTAAAATGAGTATAGCATAAACAGGTCTAATCTAAAGGCACAATCCTTTAATTTTCAATTTTTAATTAGCCATTTTACAGTTTACAGTTTTTTACACTGCAAAATCTTTAATTGGCTGAACGCTTACGAAAATCCTTCCTACAGCCTACAGCCTATCTACCTGACTTAGTAATAATGATAATACCCCTTGTAATGATAAAGTTTCTCATAAATATAGTGAGGCAAAATATATTCTTTCTTATTTAACACCACACCCAATATTTTAGTTTGGGTAGATTCGATAGAAAGTTTAGCTCGCTGTATTACCTCCCGCTGTGTCTTTTCGGATTCAATAACTAAGATTACTCCATCAACATAAGGACATAAAACTAATGGGTCACTGCTGGACATTACAGGTGCAGAATCAATTAAGATAATATCAAACAAGCCTTTTAAGTGAGTAATAAGCTCACCCATCTTATCTGAACCTAATAACATTGAGGTACTTGTTGACGACTTACCGTTTGGAATTATATTTAAATTTTTGATATCTAATTTTCTTAAGGCAGAATCCAAAGGACATTCATCGAGTAAAATCTCAGATAACCCCGGGCTTTTAATTAAATTAAAAATATTATGTATTCTCGGATGATACAGGTCGGTATCGATAAATACTGTTTTCATCTCATTGACCATAGCAAAACCTAAGGCTAAGTTACTGGATACAACACTTTTCCCCTCCCCTTGAGTAGCACTGGTAATCAATATTGTCTTTAAAGAGTGTTCCTTTATCAGTAAATATATCTTTCCTAACAGATTATAAAAAGCCGCTCCAAATGCAGACCTCAAATCAAAATTAAAAAGGATATTAGGTTTATAGTCTTCACGGGTTTTATGTTTTTTCATTAGTTATCTCCTATTTTTTTTCTTTGGTATTAATCCTAAGACAGGTAGTTTCAAATATTCCTCTATATCTTCAGGGGTCTTGAAAGAATGATTAAGATATTCTAATATAAAGGCTAAGGTAAGTCCAACCATAAGAGAACACAGAACCCCTATAAGTAGATTTCTGGTTTTACGAGGACTTATAGGTTCTACCGGGACCAACGCAGGTTCCACAACCCTGATATTCCCAATCTTTATTGCCTCTGAAATCATGGCCTCCTGCTGTTTTTCTAATAATATGTTATACATCTTTTCGGTTGAGACTACCTCGCGGGATAGTTGACCTAACATCATCTCTTTTTCAGCTAAATCTTCAAGTCGGGATTTATATTTATCAATTGTAGTAACTAAGGCGTTTCCCTTTGCCTCTAAGGCATTTATTTGAGTTTCGGATGCTATTAATTTTTCCTTGATATTTTCATGAATTGGATTTAATGTTGATACCTCGGAACTTACAACCTTTTCTACCTCAGTTTTTAATTTTGAGGTAGCCTCCTTTATTCTTGATTTTACTTCCATAATCTTTGGATGAGTTTTGCCATATTTCTTTAATAAAGTCGGTAATTCAACCTCTAAAGAGGTTATATTTGCCTTAAGATTTTGAACTATGGGGTTATCACTAATGGTTGTAGAAGAGATTATTTTCTTGTCTTGTAGTTTAAATTTCTTTCTTAAATTATCACAACCCTCTTGTAATTCCTTTTTTTCTGCTTGTAATCTATAATATTCTGCCTCAAAACTTGATAGGCTGGACACCTGACTCGCTACATCAGCAGATAATGAAATAATTCCTTCCTGCTCTTTAAAATTCTTCAACGCATCTTCAAAATTCTTTAATTTAGATTTCATAAGTTTTAGTTGCTCGGTAATAAAATAATATGAATTTCGAGCCTCACTACCTTTAATATCAAGGGATTGGTCGATATAAACCTGAACTACGGTATTAGCAATTTTTGCCGCCATGTAAGGGTCATTATCCACAACACCAACCATAATAATATCCGTGGCTTTAATTGGTTCGATGTGAATAACAGTTTTTACATCCTCTACCACCATCCGAAAATGGGAAATTGGTATCTTTATCTCCTTCTTTGCTTTTCCAGGGAAAAGTTCCATGGGAAGCATAAGTATTTTTTGGGCTGAGGATTCAATGGAAGTAATCAGTTTTTGAGATAAGGTTGGGGTAATTTTCCTTTTATCCAATTTTAGCCTTCTGACTACCTCCTCAATGACAGGATTGCTTTTTATTATTTCAATCTGTGTTTTAAGAACATCAGTGCCTCTTTGAAGTGCTACATCACCTAATTCCTCTGTGAAAGGTGCTGTAATTCCTTTAGAACCTTCTATTAAAACCTTTGCCATAGATACATAACTTGGTCTGACAATATTATTTGCAATGAATACAGTTATAACTGTTGTCAGGAAGATAAGAATTATCATTACCTTTCTTTTGTATAGTATTTCGATGTAATTAATACCACCAATATGGGTTGACATGATATTTCTCCTTGTTTTGAGTTATAGTTATGAGAAGTTAGAGATTAGAAGTTAGGTAACTCTTTAGCCAACTGAAGTTTGGAGACAGATCATTGCAAATTTAGCATTGCAAAATGCAAATTTCAAATTTGAAATGATAAATGCTAAATTTACAATTTGCAATGAAATTTTTTCAAAGAACACTTCAGTTGGCTAAAGTGTTACGAAGTTAGATGGGTTCTTCTCCCTTCTCCCTTCTCCCTTCTAACTTCTTACTTCTCTCCCCTTTCCTCAATATGATGTCTTATACCTTGCCCAGGACCATGAATATGGTATCTTCGCATATATTCGTGGCATGGTCTGCAATTCGTTCAATATTTCGAGAGATAAGCATTAAGCAAAGTGCCCGCTGAATAGTAGATGTATCTGACATCATGTAGGTTAAAAGCTCACGAAATATTTGGTCTTTCAAGTCATCTACCTGGTCATCTCGTTCAAGTACCGATTGAGCTAATTCTACATTCTTTTTGATAAATGATGTAAGACTATCTCTAACCATCTGTTTGGCTATTTCTACCATTCGAGGAATATCAATTAGTGGTTTTAACTCAGGATATTTCAAGTATATTTCGGTATTTTCTGAGATATTAACCGATTGGTCGCCCATGCGTTCTAATTCACTATTTATTTTCATTGCTGCTGTAATAAGTCTTAAATCTACTGCTGTTGGTTGATGTAAAGCAATTAACTTTAAACATAGCTCATCTACCTCAATATGTAATATATTTATCTCCTTCTCATGATTAAACACCTCATGCGTTAAATCCTTATTCCTTTCGATTAATCCACGCATAGCAAGGTCTATCATCTTTTCTGCTATCCCACTCATATAAACTAATTTTTCCTTTAACTCCTTTAATTCCTCATCAAAAAATCTTTCCATTTTTTCTTTTTCCTCCTTGTTAATTTTAAAGAATAGGTCTTATAAGACTTATATGTCCTATAAGACCTATTCTTTAAATCACCCAAATCTCCCGGTGATATAGTCCTCCGTGCGTTTGTCTTTAGGACCGGTAAATATCTTAGAGGTTTGGGCAAACTCAATAAGTTCTCCTAATAACATAAATCCTGTTTCATCCGATACCCTTGCTGCCTGCTGCATATTATGGGTAACTATAATTATGGTGTAGTCTGTCTTTAGAGAATGAAGCAACTCCTCTATCTTCTCGGTGGCAATGGGGTCCAGTGAAGAACAGGGCTCATCACAGAGGAGCACCTCTGGCTCAAGGATCAGTGCCCTGGCAATACATAACCGCTGTTGCTGGCCACCTGAGAGTTTCAGGGCTGAGGTATGAATCTTGTCCTTGACCTCATCCCACAGACCAGCTGCAAAGAGGCTCTCTTTAACCATTTTGAAAAGTCTGCCCTTCTTCACTTGCCCATGAATCTTTGGCCCATATGCCACATTTTCGAATATAGAGAGTGGAAATGGGTTTGGCTGCTGAAAGATCATTCCAACCTTCTTTCTGAGCCTGACGAGATCAACATCAGAACTCACTACTTCCTCCCCATCTATCAATATCGAGCCCGTGATCTTTGCTCCATTTATCAGATCATTCATCCGGTTGAAGCAGCGAAGAAGGGTGGACTTTCCACATCCAGAGGGTCCGATTATAGAGGTAATCATCTTCTCTTTGATTTCAATATTGATATTTTTTAAAGCCTGAAAATTCCCATAATAAAGATTTACATTCCGAATTTTTATCTTATCCATCACCAAACCATGCCTAAGAGATAATCTCCATTTATCATCAAGGCAGTGGTATAATCACCTACCTTTTTCTGTGAGTAGATCTTCTACCATCCCTGTCTTCTCCTTAATCTTGTCCGAATGATTATCGCCCATGAATTAGTCCCAAGTACCACCACAAGCAGAACCAGGGCTGTTGCATATTTAACATCGAGTCCGATGTTTGGTATCTGGGTTGAGATGGCGTAAAGGTGCATAGGTAAAGCCATAACCTGGTCAAAAATAGATGTCGGAAAGCCCGGTAGATAGAAGGCAGCTGCCGTAAAGAGGATGGGCGCTGTCTCCCCGGCCACTCGACTTACCTCAAAGATAATGCCTGTAAGAATTCCAGGGATGGCGTTGGGGAGCACCACATGCCAAATGGTCTGCCATTTGGAGGCACCTAAGGAGAGGCTTGCCTCACGAAAGGATTGAGGTACATTAGCCAGAGCCTCTCTGGTAGTTGTAATAATTACCGGCAGATTCATAATGCCTAAGGTCAGAGCACCCGCTAAAATAGAGGCACCAAACTTCAGGAAAATAACAAAAAGCCCAAATCCAAAAAGGCCATAAACTACAGAAGGAACACCGGATAAATTAATAATAGCCAGCCGGATTAATCTGGTCAGCCAATTTTCTTTAGCATACTCATTCAGGTATATAGCGGCACATACCCCTATCGGGACAGCAAAAATAACTGCTCCGCCAACCAGATAAAAAGTCCCGACAATAGCCGGCAGTATTCCTCCTTCACGCATACCGTTACTTGGAGCAGTAGTTAAAAATTCCCAGCTTAGAGCACCTATTCCATTTTTGATAATTATCAAAACAATTAATACTACTGGTCCTATGACTAACAAGGTGGCCAGGAAGAGTAAGGAAAAAACAATCTTTTGTGTTATTCGGGGTGATAGTCCTTTCATACCTTCTCCTTATGCAAAAATAGGTCAGCCGTGAAGTTTATAATAAAAGCAATTATAAAAAGAACAATGCCGATAGCAAAAAGAGCAAAGTAGTGTTCACCACCTTGCACGGTTTCCCCCATTTCTGCGCCAATGGTAGCCGTAAGAGTTCTTACAGGCTCAAGCAGGCTATGTGGTATTCTGGCAGCATTTCCAGTAACCATCATTACAACCATGGTCTCACCAATTACTCTGCCTATACCTAACATACAAGCCGCTACTATGCCGCCAGAGGCAGCACGAAGCACTACCCGCCAGATAGTTTGCCAGCGTGTAGCTCCAAGGGCTAAAGCTGCTTCACGGTATCTTTTGGGTACAGCGGTGATAGCATCTTCAGCAATGCTTACAATAGTCGGCATAGCCATAATAGAAAGCAAAATAGAGCCTGTCAGAGCGGTGAGTCCTGTGGGGAGATTGAATACCTTCTGAACAACAGGAACCACTACCACCATACCGATGAATCCTATCACTACACTGGGGATAGCCGCTGAAAACTCAATGCCAATCTTGAGAATCTCCTTTGTCTTTCCTTTGGCCACCTCAGCAATAAATATAGCACTACCAATTCCAAGTGGTAGTGCTATAATTGTAGCTCCTGCGGTTACAAAAAATGAACCAAGAATAAGAGAGAAAATACCAAAGGCAGGTGGGTCTGAGATGGGATGCCACTGTTTATTAAAAATAAAATCCAGAGGATTAACTACCTTAAAAACAGAAATCCCTTCTTTCAAAAGGAAGATAAAAATTAACCCTACTAAAATAATAGAAAATATCCCACTGAATTTGATAATAATTTCAATTATTTGTTCAGATACCTTCTTAAAACTTATCCGTTTCTTTAGCAAGATATTTTTCCTCCACAGTTTAAATGACAGATATATCCAATGAAAAATTGATTTGCGAAAATTTTAGACAGACATTAGACTATAAACTATAGACATTAGACTAAAAACCTTCCCTTATAGTCTTGAATCTATGGTCTAATGTCTATAGTCTTCTTGCGCTAGTGATCTGTCACAGATGAATTGAAAGAGTAGGGACAACCCTTGTGGTTGTCCGTCGCTTGAATAACCAATCACGCTTCGGACAGGGATAAACCCTGTCCCTACACACAACATCCATCAATTGAGGAGTGACAGAGCGCTAGATTACCATCTCACTTTAATATAACTATAGAGCAGTTATTCGTCAAAAATTTTCATGAAACAGGTGTAAGGATTCAAGTGAAACAAAGGCTTTGTCACTTGAAGTCATTCCACCCCCCAACCCCCGCCAGCGGGGGATATAAGTGAAACAAAGGTTCTGTCACTTAAACTCTCGAACCCTTGAACCCTTGAACCCTCGAATCCTTGACCCCTATTATATAAATTATTCTAATTGCCTCAGGCTAATGCCATTAGAACTTATGCACTGCTCCCACAGAAATACCTGAAGGGTCTTCCCCTGCGGAAATGACAGGCGAGTCTCCATGCCCCCAGTTAAGAGGAGTATAGGTAGCCTTTTCCTCATTACTCCCTGCAGCGTAGGCAACATACACCGTTGTGGTATCAGAAAGGGCATAATCAGCGCCTATGGCCATCATGGTCGCCCCATTTTTGGCATTACTTGCTGTTTCATCTGCCTTGTAATACTGAGCCTTGATTGTCGTCTCAGGACTAAGGCTGTAAGCCACACCCGCACCAATCACGGCAAGTTTAGCCGTGCTCATATTACCCAGATTAGAAGTCTTCTGATAGACCGCCATTAACCTGAACTCATCACTTACCTTGTAATTAGCAAGAACTTGTATCGTCTTCTGGTCAACACCACCAGTAGTATTAGTTCCCCACTTGGTGTATCCTAATCCAACAAAGAGTGGGTCAGCGGTATAATCAGCACCGAGTAAAATCCCACCTGTATTTTCCTTTCCTTCTTCGGGGACGATACCCAGTGAAGCATTAAATCCCTCCGTCGGTGACAGGCTATATTGAATCATATTGTTATAGCGGCCAATACGACTCTTTCCACCCAAGAAGTTGCGGGCATCACCAATCTGGTCACCAAACATCTGTTTTTTGTTTATATGGGATTGCATGGCTCCATCCAGTCGGCCAAAAGCTAATTTGCCAAAATTCCCACTCAAGGCAAGGAAATTTGTTCGAGCTCCACTCACTCCGTCTCCAGTTGGGTTGTAACTAACCTCATACTGGAATTCACCTGTTATACCCATGCCTAACTCCTGTTTCCCTTTGAATCCAAGCCGTGAGGCATTGCTGGAAAGATATAATGAGCTGTCCGTGCCATTATCCAGGCTATCAACCGAAAGATGTGCCCGACCATAAACGGTCACCTCAGCCCCAGCGTAATTGATGGCAACTCCTGCCATCAAACCTATGGCTACTAAAGCCACTAAAACCTTCTTCATTTTTTCATCACCTCCTTTTTTAGTAGTATCCCCGAATAATACCAATTTCACTAAGTTTTTGCCTCTCCATTTCCTCAATTTTAATTAAAAATTATGAATTAAGAATTAAGATTATTTTCTAACTCCTCAATTTTTAATTTTTAACAATCAGGCAAAAACCTTATAGAAATCGTATAACTCAAATGAGCAGGGGACAATAGCAAAGACAAGCCCTGCCGCTAAAGGTATTGTTGTAACGGCGACCCTTGTAGTCGCTCAAATGAGTCTGCATTTGTAAGTTAAAGCAGACACTACCAAATTATCGATACTACTGGATTAGTTAATCGGTACAAAATCAAGTTCTTTGACAACTTTCTGTCCTTCTTCGCTCATTATAAAATCTAAAAATCTTTTCACTACCCCTGTTGGTTCACCGTTAGTGTACAGCAACAAAGGACGAGCGATGTAATAATTGCCATTTTTTACATTTTCAATGGTAGGTGTTACAAAAGGACTACTCTCATTCTTCGCAATAGCCATAACCTTTTGTTTTGGACTAATGTATCCCATTCCATAGTAACCAATGGCATTTTGATTCTGAGCTACCTCATCGGCTATGGCTTGTGAGGATGGTAAGAGCAAAGCCTCTTCTGTATATTCACCATCACCTAAGACATGCTCTTTAAAATAAACATAGGTACCTGAGTTGACTTCTCTTGAAAGTATCACAATTTTGCCTTCTTGACCACCAATATCTTTCCAGTTAGTAATCTTACCGGTAAAAATATCAGATGCTTGAGCAATAGTAAGCTTTTCAATTGGGTTAGAGGGATGGACCACTACTGCTATGCCATCAAGCCCGACAATAAACTCTTTGGGTTGGATTCCTTTAGTTTTTGCCAATTCGAGTTCTTTTGTCTCCATTTTTCTGGAAGAGGAAGCAATGTTGCAGGTTTTATTCAGCAGGGCAGCAATGCCTGTTCCGGACCCACCACCGGTTACGGCCACAAACGAGGCTGGATTATGTTTCATAAATCTTTCTGCCCATGCCTGAACCAAATTTATCATGGTATCTGACCCCTTAATCTGAACAGATTCCCTCCCTTGTTGACCTCTGCCACATCCAATTATTACAGTCAAAATCAATATAAAACTCATTAACTTAGACATCTACTAAATACCTCCTCTACTTTGAAATTAAAATTTTTTATCCCACTCTTTATCTTTTTTGATTCCTTTTATACGATTCAAAAACAATTATTAATATTTAAACCCCATAATAATTTTTACCCAAAGGGTGACAAAAATATCTTTGTCCAGATTAACTATCCTTAGCTTGTCTAAAAAATATTATATCAGATTACCTGCATGTTGTCAATAAAATTCTTGAAGTAGTCGTAATGGGTCAGTCTTCAGGGGGAATATGGAAAAATTTATCAACAGGATTCAAGGGGTTGAGGGGTCGAGGGGGCAAGTGGAATAAGGAAAAACAAACACTCGAACCCTTGAACCCTCAACCCCTCGAATCCTGTTGATACATTTTTCCATGTTTCCACGCGTAACTGACCGATTACCATTACAACCTTCCCAACAATCTCAATATGCCATCTAAAATAGTTAATGGGTGCGGAGGGCAACCGGGGATATAAAGGTCAACAGGCAAAAGTGAATCTGTTCCGTTATGAACTTCAGGGTGATTAAGATAAACCCCGCCGGAGATGGCACATGCCCCAACCGCAATTACTATCTTGGGTGAAGGGACTGCCGCATAAGTCTTCTCCAATGCCAATCTCATGTTTTGGGTTACTGGGCCGGTAATCAAAAGCCCATCTGCATGTCTGGGGGAGGCG
Organism: Nitrospirota bacterium; assembly: GCA_043816605.1. GTDB lineage: Bacteria > UBA9089 > CG2-30-40-21 > CG2-30-40-21 > SBAY01 > JBDRHR01. The sequence goes on along the minus strand of JBDRHR010000128.1, from coordinate 633 downwards.
ACAAATTGTATCCCGAAACGACCCAGGTCAAAGACAATGGTATTCAAAACATTGGTATCTGCCTCGCAGGCACCACAACCACCGGCACTGACCTGCCTTAATTTCAATGACCGTCCAAATATCTGCCTTGCCTTGTCCTTGAGGCTTTCGGCAACCTCAAACCGTTCATCCTTTATAACTAAGGCATCTCTGGTTCCGGTGCTAAGGATATAATCCTGTGTCCAATGAATAGCCCCATGCAGGCATGCCTTCTCGCAGTCTCCACAAAACAGACACCTGCCAAGGTCAATCCTAACGTCATCAACCTCGATTGTAATCGCATCTGTAGGGCAAACATCCCTACAATTGTGGCATCCCTGGCGGCACTTAGTTTGGTCAATCATCGGTCTGCCTTGAAACCGTTCCGGTAGTTCCGGCGGTTTGGCAGGGAATGGAATTGTCCGGTGTCCCTGTTTAAGTCGTGTTCTAATTACCTGTAACATGTTTGCTCCTTTTTTATAAATATAATAAACAATATTACTGATAAAGTAGCTGTTATCGCTCCAAAATAAAATGTTGCAGAAGGAGATATGGTATCCCAGAGCCATCCACCTATAAGGCTTGCAGGAAACATTGCGAGTCCAACAACTGTAT
>JBDRHR010000127.1:0-8029 GCA_043816605.1 Nitrospirota bacterium | reverse complement strand
TTATTCATTTTGGTTATGTTTTGAGAATTTTATATTGTAATGGAGATTTTTGAAGGAATAAGTTTTGCAGACAGGCTATGGTCATTTCCAGAGATATTTGAGTAAATGGACAGAATTTCTATTTCGTAACAGCCTGTCGAGGAGCGATGTGGAGTAAAAATACGGGTACGGACAGCGCAAGCATGGCTAAAAAAGCTTGGTTTCAGTCGGCAGCGTCCTCGCAAAAAGCTTGTAAAGGCAAAAGAGGAAAGCCAAAGATTTTTTTCCCTCTTTCACTTTTTACCATCATTTTTTCTCCACCAATCCAATCTTTTGGAATCATTCCTTCTTCTACTTTTGAAAAATCCTCCTTGAAAAATATTTTCTTCGATTGTGTTGTTTTTTCCTGAACCAGATTGTCCGACTTCATAGGTTGTGGTTTTTGTTCCTGAACAGGTTGTGAAAAAGTTACAACTTTCTTTAATGTTTTCCCCATCATTTCCTTAACCTTTGCATCCTTTATTATCATAGTTGAGGCGACGGATAGCACATCCGCATTCTCTGTCCCAATTACACGAGCGTTAAGTTTTACGCTATCCTGCAGGTCAGCCATTGAGCCGGTAACTATTGCCTCAATACCAAGTATCAAACCGAGTTTCTTGGCTGAATCCGGGTCTATTACTCCGGTCAAACTTAGTTTCTGCTCTTCAATGACCTTATCCAACTGCTGACGCTCGATTACCTTAAACTTACCTGTTTGAAAGAGCCTTGTTATTAATTCCTCAGCCAGATACCTGCTAAACTCATTCACATTACCGTTTAAATCCGTGAATTCAACCACAGCAATAGTAACTTTTTTCTTTTCTATCATCGCAGAGGAAATCTGCTGGACAAGTTCATTGATTCTTTCATCAAATGTCTTAATTTCCGGAGGTTTAACCTCCTGTTTTGTAATAGATTTTATTGTAAGTTCTTTCTTTTTTAACACCATAGCCAGAGGAAAATAATCTTCTGGATTCAATCCAACTGAAGAGATAGCCGAAGAAATCTTTTCCAATTCGCTATATTCCCCGATAGCTAATTCCCATTTATTTTGTTTTTCGTACATTAAGGCATTTTCCATATGTTTAGTGTATGCCTTTATCGTTGATTCTTCTAACAACTTAATAGACTCTTTATGCCGTTTTTCTACCTTCACACCTCTATACATTTATAGACCGTTGTAGTATAATCACCCGCTGTATAATACTGCTTTGCCTGATTATACGCCTTTGGAGTTGCCCCTGATACTGAAGAAGGTATTGCACCCCAAAACATAACTCCCAATAGTAGAATAAACAAAAAACCTTTTCTTAATCATTTTTTCTTTCCTCCTTGACTATTAATATTATCTGTAAGCCCTGTTTAAATACTAACCCCACTTTTATTGCCATTCCACCCATTTTTACATCCTGATATTGCCGCCAGTCAGCAGGCAAATCCCAGCTATCCTTACCCCCATTCGCAGATAGTCTCAAGAGATATAGGGTCCGCTTGCATCATTACGGATGACGCACTCCATAGTTTTACTTCTGTGGTGAAATCCTGGCTCTCCCAAGTTCCTTTCAGGTCATTGGATACATGTCGCCGTCTCAGACCCCGGTGATTCTCCGTAGCCTCGACAGGCTGTTACGGAACTGATAAACAGCGTCAGTACCATACCATATATAGTGCCCGCTGATGAGATTGGCACAATATGCTGTATGCTTCTCGTGCCAAATTTCCATTCCGTAACAGCCTGTCGACTTATTAACGGCTACTTCGTTACTGCCTTCCATTCCTTGAACAATGTCGGCTTCCCACATTGTCGTCTATTACGGGGCTCAATCCGTTCACCCAAAGGTTGCACCTGCATCCTCCCTGTCTACGCAGAGGCTGGCAGTTACCTGCTTCCCCGCAAGACTCGACACTATTCTGATGGCTAATCTTTGAGTAGACTGGACTTTCACCAGCTTAACCTAAAAAGCTTTTTTGGCGCACTCAAGGTTTAACCCTAATCCTTCCTTCCTCAATGTATATTCTCATTTAAGTGTCCTGAAATTTTCAGTGGGAACAATTTCGAATTCTGTCTCTCCAGGCTTTGACCAAAAGAATTGCATGCAAGAATTACGTTCATACTCTATAAATTCTAGTTTTATTAAATGCCATCCCTGTCCAAGATTATAATCAAACCTTGAATCTCTTGTTTCCCATCTATCAGTATTGTTCCAGATGTTTAGAACTATTTTGCTATCAATCTTTACGCGAACACCGTCATCGTGAATAATCTTAAAAGTATACATTCCTGATGCAGGTGCAAAAATTTCTCCTGTCCATCTTGCCATAAACCAAGCTGAGTTTACTCTTGGTGCTGGACTCCCATCCTTCCAATCAAAGTTAAGAATTTTATCTATTCGTGTTAATACGGGATATTCTGGCCAAATATTATCATCTCGGCTAACCATATTGAAGTATTCTCCTTTCAACCCAGATTGGTAATTTTCTGCTACCGTTGTTGATTTGAGTTGAGGGGTAGGAGTTACAATAGGGGTAGGAGCTACAACAGGGGTAGAAGCCACAACAGGGGTAGGAGTTACAACAGGGATAGTAGCCACAACTTTGCTTAAAACCATTTTCCCCATCATTTCCTTAATCTTTGCATCCTTTATTAACATAGTTGAGGCGACAGATAACACATCCGCATTCTCTGTCCCAATTATACGAGCGTTGAGTTTCACGCTATCCTGCAAATCAGCCATAGAACCGGTAACTATTGCCTCAACACCAAGTATCTTACCCAGAGTTTTTGCTGAATCAGGGTCTATCATCCCAGTCAGACTTAACTTCTGCTCCTCAATAACCTTATTCAACTGCCGTCTCTCTATGACCTTAAATTTACCTGTTTGAAAAAGCCTTGTTATTAATTCTTCAGCAAGATACCTGCTAAACTCATTCACATTACCGTTTAAATCCGTGAATTCAACCACAGCAATAGTAACTTTTTTCTTTTCTATCATCGCAGAGGAAATCTGCTGGACAAGTTCGTCGATTCTTTCATCAAATGTCTTAATTACCTGAGGTTTAACCTCCTGTTTTGGAATAGATTTTATTGTAAGTTCTTTCTTTTTTAACACCATAGCCAGTGGAAAATAGTCTTCCGGATTTAATCCAACTGAAGAGATAGATGAAGAAATCTTTTCCAATTCGCTATATTCCCCAATAGCTAATTCCCATTTATTTTGTTTTTCGTACATTGAGGCATTTTCCATATGTTTAGCGTATGCCTTTATTGCGGCATCTTCCAATAACTTAATAGACTCCCTATGTCCTTTTGCTACCTTCAGTGCCTCCACACACTTATATGCTGTGGTCGTATAATCACCTGCCTCATAAAACTTCTTTGCCTGATTATACGCCTCTGGAGTTTTTCCTAATGCTAAAGAAGGTATCATACACCAAGACATAACCCCTAATAGTAGAACAAACAAAAAACTCTTTCTTATCATTTTTTCTTTCCTCCTTGATTACTAAAATTTGCATGCAAACCCTATTTTTGTTGCCAGCCCACCTATCTTTATATTCTGATATTGCCGCCAGTCAGGTGGTAAATCCATTATCTCATCGCCATCTTTAGTAACTATTGTCCACCCTTTGTTGAGATCAGAATAATTAGTGTATCCTATACTCCCTATAAAGGCAAAATCAGAAGAAAGAAGTACTCTTATTCCGGTTAACGCTTGCCATCCCCAGAAAGTATTATCATTACTACTTTTTGCATCATCTGGGATTTTTTCACTTCCACTTCCTTTTACCCAAGGCATACCTCCTAAACCAATTCCAACAAATAATCCCGGACTAAAATATACCTCACAATTACCAATTGTTAATATTCCAGGGATTACTTTATTTATTTCAAACTGAAGCCATTTAATGTCCTTACCCATCTTAAGGAATCCAATTCCAGATTGATTGTCCGGATAAACTCGTATTAATTGGACTTTATCTACTGCTTCTGTGTGCTTACCAGTAAGTCTATCAAATTCTTTATTTGGTAAAACCTCTGCTTGAATAGAAGTAAAAGATACTTCTACACAATTGAACAGACCTATTCTCTCTAATATCATATTAACATTTGTAGTTTCTCCTTCTGAAACTGTAATTGTTTTTTCCACATCCCAATGAAAGTCTTTTTTAAGACTAACGTTATATTTATCAGGCAATAAACTTAAAATCTTTATTTGCCCATTTTTTATCTTTCCCACCTTACGGTTTTGTAAATATACCCTTGCTCCCTCTATGTTAGAACTTTGAACTTCTCCTGTGATAGGCTTTAATTTTCCCTCACATGTAAGTAAGATTGACCCAGAAAGCATAGTAACTCGTTCTTCCTTGTCTTCTTTTACTTCAACCTCTTTTGTAAATGTTCTACCATCCTTTTTTAAAGTTACTCTATGTTTAGTAGGTAAAACCTCATGGATAAACAATTCTTTATTAACAATCACTCCCAGAGATACATTATCCAACAAAACTTCTGCCTTTTCTATATCTGAGACCACTACGATTGAACCAGGAGTTTGTAACTCCAGAGGAATTTCTCTTCCCTGAAGTATTAAAATCTGCTTGTCTATAGGAATATTTACATTAGCTGTAGCTAAAATTTCACCTTGTGCAACATTGACAATTCTCGCATTAATTACAATAGAGTTATCTTTCTCAGCTATACTACCGATAAGGATTCCATCTATTCCTAAAATTTTACCTATCTTACCGGCATTTTCAGGGTCAACGACTTGATTTAATGATAGTTTTTGCTCTTCGATAACTTTATAGAGTTGACTTTTTTCTATCACCTTAAACTTTTTAGTCAGAAATAATTGATTAGTTAATTCCTCGCAAAGAAACTTTTCCATGTTGGTATTTTTGTAGGATAAATTTTGGAATTCAACTACACCAATTGTCAATTCTTTTGGTGTAGAGACATACTGAGAAAGTTGGGTAGATAAATCAACCATAGCGGTTTCTAAGTTGCCTGCGGCATAACAAGGAATTACAAAAAACAACCCTGATAAGACACCGAACAACCCTGTTATTTTAATTAATAAATCTTTCATCATTTATTTCTTCCCAAATCGACGATTCTTATTCTATTTGTTTAATAATCTTCTCATCAATAATCTCAGCGGCTCTTTTTAGTGCATTTACTGCCGCCTGCTCCTGACTTAAGCCAAATCCTGCTGTTCCAATTACATTCTTCTGAGCAATAATCTCACCGGTTTTAAGAGATATTACCTTAATGTAGGCATCGGCAACAACCGAAATCATATTGTATGGATTTTCTACTCCGGGTCGAGTAGAACAATTCCCACTAACAATAAGGTCGGCTAACTTTACATACTCATCCTTAACAGAAAATAACATATCTTTTTGCAGGGCTTTTTCCAATTTCTCTACATTTGTCTTACCAATATCCTGAAAACCAATTACCCGGTAGCCGGATTCAATAAATTTGCTTGAGAGTTCATTTCCCACAATAGACTCATCACTTTCTTTTCCCAACATTTTCTCTGAAACAAGAATTATTACCTTCACATCCTTTACAGGAAGTTTTTTCTCAGATGTCAACGAACTGATTGTTTTCTCTCTTAATTCCTTTATTTTCGTTGCGGCTTCTTCTACTTCTTTTTTGGGGATACAAGCCTTTACATAAGCCTTCCAGTAGGTATCAACCAGAGTTCCATCAGTCCTTTGGATTTCATATCGCTCAAGATACCAATTTTGTGCCTTGAACTTACTAAAGAAGGCTTCTGCTAATTGCTTCTCTTTCTCATCAAGAGCTGTTGTAGAGTCAGTTATTTCGGTTGAAAGATTGTAACTTGTTCTCAAGGATTCATAAACAACTAAAGACTCCACTCCAATGTAATTGGTAACTTTACCTATTCCATCTTTAAAGGCATCACAGCGGGCATCTTTTTCATTCCTTTTGTTATCAGAAATACCTGTGAAATAGTAATACATCTCATCACTTTCTATTTCTGTATATATCCATGATGGTGGGATTTCCTGGGATGACCAGACCTTTACTTCTCTGGTAGCTGTTGAGATAGGTGGTGCGGGTTCCTCTTTAACAATCTTTCGGGATGAGGCACAACCCGTTATAAATACTACCAACAAAAGGTAAGTAAGCAGTTTTTTGTTCATTGTATTCACCTTTCCTTTCCATACAAATTTGGACCGTGTCAAGTCCAACGGCATTAACTTAAGGTAATTGGAATTTACCCTTTAGGGTTTCATTTGTCGCTCAATATCAGGGAGATGAAAGGCTAAAGCCTAAAATCCGAACCAAACTCCAAATTTTCATTCCGTAGGCTTAAAACCTCGCTCATTTGCCTCATCAAAGGCATCCATTGCTGATTTTAGTTGTTCCTTCCCCTTTTTATCCTTTGCCATTTCATACTCTTTCGTTATTTCTTCTTTTGATTGTGTAGCAACATTTTTGTAGGTTTCATCTATTGAACTGACAGGTACTTCCAAAAGGGCAAATGCCATCCAGTAAATCTGCCCGGATTTATCCTGTCTCTGTTCTTCATAGTATTCCTTTACCCTTGCCTTCTTAACCAAAGCCTTTGATAATTGTTCTTCAAATTCTCTGGAGATTGTTGTTCTATCTATTATCTGGCTTTCAACATTATGATTGGCAAGAAGCTTCTGGAACGAATCTACAGCAGATGTATTTATGTATATACCTGCTTGTTTAATAGCATCCCGATATGCGGCATCCCTTGCCCCTTTTTCTAAAGCAAACTTTTCCGACTGTCCTACAAAAAGATAAAATTCTCCTTCTGTTCTTTGGGAACTTTGGACCCACGCAGGTCTTCCTTTATGGGTACTCCAGAGTAATTTTTCTCCTTCGACACCGGTTGGAGGTTTTATAACCTTTTCTTCTTTTTTCTCCTTGCACCCCCAAAGACATAAAGAAAATATCCCTACCACCACTCCTACTAAAATTATACTTCTTCTCATTGTTCTGTACCTCCTTGATAAAATTAGCCTCCTTTTAAATTTGGAAGGCTTATGTTAATATTTTACAGTATATATCCATAAATGTCAAGAAAAAATTTGTGTATATCGCCTCTTTTTGATTTTTTATTATAATGGTTGAGAATGTGTTAGGTGATGTAGTAAAATGGATAGAAGGGACTCAAGAGGTTGAAAATTATAAGGGATTAAGCCATAACTCTATTTTGATGTAATATCTCTTTAAAGGTCAGAACTCACTAATTATTTATATTTCAAGCAAATACAAATAAATTTATATTTTTTGTCTTGACAAAAATTGATATTGCAAATATAATATATAGCATCATGGAATGCCTCCTTCCTCTCTATTTTCATTTATTTTATACTCATGAAAGTAAGGAGTAGCAAGTAGAGAGAAAAGAGGTAGTAATTTCTCATAACTATTTACCCAACCCAACTTCGTGACTCAAAAAATTAAGTTATGTAATATCAATAGGTTATGAATTGCAAAAACTAAGGTTTGGCACTACAGATTTTCTTTCTCATAAAATCACCTTTATTGTTTTGCCGGGTTGAGAAGGTAGATTCAGGGCATCATAGATTTTTTTATGAAATACTTCAGCCTTGCAAGATTTTCTTATATGAATCATTTTACCATCTTTTCTTTTCATCGTGGTTGTTATCCTTGATATGGGTAGATAAAACTCTACGAATTGTTTTCCAGTCATTATTTATTTCCTTTCGCCGTAGTTTGAATCTGATAGAGTGTAATATATGATAGGCAAGAACGGTAATGAATAAATGCCCGTCTACTCTAACCTCGCTCTGGTGTTGGATTGGTTACTAAATTGCTCTTAACAATCCAATATCTTACTTTTGAGATGATAGGAAATTTGATTTTTAGGTAAGATGTAATACCCATCACACTAAGTATTTTCGTATATATATAATGCATTAAATAACTTGACATATTATTATGGATGTGTTATTATGAAAACATGAAAACTAAACAAAT
>JBDRHR010000126.1:0-2145 GCA_043816605.1 Nitrospirota bacterium | reverse complement strand
CCTCATAAAAACAAAAAACCGCATCCCTTAGGAATACGGTCAACAGTCCCTAATTCCTACGCCGGTATTACCCGTATCAGGTTCAAGGGGTCTCTCCCGAATTACGAGAGACTCTCAGGCATTCAGCCTCCCCCAAGGGTTGATTTAAGTATAGTGGAGATTTTGAAGGAATGTCAAACCGAGGCGTATTTTTCAAACCATCTTACTGCATAATTAAATGAGTCTTTCCCTGTTGCCATATCCAAAGTAAAACGTTCCAGTTCTTTTTGAGATGTCTTAAGAGAACATCCGTTCATTTGAAGAAAAATCCCTGTTGATGTTATAGCAGTCCTTTTATTGCCGTCAATAAAAGGATGATTTTTAATAAGGGATTCCATCAAAGCAGCAGCTTTATGGAATATGTCAGGATAAAGATCCTCGCCTCCGAATGTTGTCTCTGGCCGTCCAGCAGCAGACTGAAGCAGCCCGATGTCCCTTATGCCATGTGTTCCTCCGGTAGAATCAATAAGCCTGCTGTGGATAAAAAGAATCTGTTCCGATGTGAGATATTTCACTTCTTCGCAAGCTCTTTAAGCGCAGGCTCATACTTGGCAATAAACTCATTGACCTGTGAAACAAACTCTTTGTCTATGCTTTTGGGGTATTTCTTTTTCTTTAGAGGCTCAATAACAATCCTTGCCTTTGCCTCATCAAGCTTCACATCAACTTCAGTGCCGACATTAAGATTAAGAGCATCCAGCACGTCAACAGGAATTGATACACCCCTGCTGTTGCCTATTGAACATATCCTCCTATGCATCTTTCCCTCCTTTAAAGAATGTTATAACATAATTATAACATAAAATTTAATGCAAATAGTCCTGCATTAGAAACCACAAATGTCATTCCCGCTTGTCGGGAATCCTTCTTTGGTCTTGAAGAAAGATGCCGGACAAGCCGGCATGACACGAAAAAGGAACTACTGCCAATCCTAAGTTGCAAAAATCCTCTCATCTATTGATAATATCAAACACAGGGGGATATTGATGCTTGTCTACTCGGCAGGGTTAAGAGTAAGTGAGGTTGTGAAGTTGAAAAACGAGTCCTTTAGATACCATTGACTTAGCGAAAGGAAGTGGTGAGTGACATATTTTGATAGGGAAAGGGAATCTGGCATTCTGCCAGAATGAAAATATCCGCACCATGTGCTACTATCATCCCATATTCTGGAGCAAAATGGCACTCGGTGCTATTGTGAACAAGTTATCCAAAATTGGCATGTAAAAAGGTGAAAATATGAAAACTCCACAATGGATAAAAAAATTAGGTGGACATGCTGGTGAATTATATGTTGCTGCCGAATTATCTAAGAGAGGTATTCCGAACGCTTTGCTCCCAGAAAATTTTTCAGACGATGACATTATAATTGGCAAAAAAGATGGGAAGTTATTAGGTTTTATTCAGGTAAAATCATGCCATCCAGATAGAGCCAATACATTCATTTTGAGAGAGACAGATGAAAAATGGAAAAACGCAGATGATAATCAATTTGTAGTTTTTGTTTGGTTGAGTTCACCCCAAAAAAATGAAAGTCCAAAATATTGGATTGCTCGAAAAAGAGATGTAGGAATCGCTTGCACAAGGCATCCGGCCCATGGAACTTCAAATTGGGAACGACGATTTTCACCGAAGGATTTGGACCCTGAATGGGAAAATAATTGGAATATTTTGAAGGAGTTTTCACCATGAATGTGCCAACTGCCGATAACAAGTGGTTATGCGGTTCGGCGACTTCGTTGCCTCACCTAAATTCCTCGCCTTATCGGGGGCTCGGAACTTCGCATACCCGCCAGCCGTTAGCTGCTCATCGTAGTTAAAATATTAAAATCTTAAGACCCCATCACATTTATCTTATGCGCCAGACACCCTGCCCCGAATCCATTGTCTACATTCATGACAGCAATTCCGGGCACGCATGAATTGAGCATTGCAAAGAGTGCGGTTAATCCGCCGAGACTCGTTCCATATCCTATTGAGGTAGGCACAGCAATGATAGGCTTGTCTGTTAATCCCCCCACAACCGAAGGAAGAGCGCCCTCCATTCCTGCAACAACAATGATAACCCTGGCGTCTTTAATATATTTCTTATTGTCCATAAGCCTGTGA
>JBDRHR010000125.1:0-13700 GCA_043816605.1 Nitrospirota bacterium | reverse complement strand
TGATAAAAGGGATTCAGAGTTCAAGGATTTAAGGGGTTGAGGGGTCAAGTGGAATAAGGAAAAACAAACACTCGAACCCTTAACCCCTTGAATCCTTTTGATAAATTTTTCCATGTTTTCCCCCAAAGACTGACCGATTACTTTTTGTGTAGATTTTTTGTTGCATTTAATAAAAAAATCTGATATACTATCAGGTAAGCATTCAGTAATCAGGTATCAGGTAAGACAATGGTTTGACAAACCTTCGGCGTGAGCTCAGTCGAACGCTCACCATAACAACACTGTCAGGTTAGAGCTGAAGGCGGACACCTGATTACTGAAAACTTACGATATTAGAGGTGAAATAATGATTACAGAAAAACAAGTTTTTGAACAAGAAAAAAGATTTATGGTCCCGGTTTATAAACGAGTCCCTGTATGTTTTGTAAAAGGGGCAGGGATTAAGGTCTGGGATATTAACGGCAAGGAATACTTAGACTTCTTTGGACAAGGGGTAAATGGAATTGGACATTGTCATCCAATGTTGAGCAAGGCTATTGCGGAACAGGCAAATACCCTAATCCATTTCTCCAATCTCTATTACACCATCCCTCAGGTAGAATTAGCCAAAAAATTATCAGAGGTTTCATTTGGCGGCAAGGTATTTTTTGCTAATAGTGGGGCAGAGGCAAATGAAGCGGCAATTAAATTGGCAAGAATCTACGGACAAGGCAGATATGAAATAATTACGATGGCAAACTCATTTCACGGCAGGACATTAGCTACCTTAAGCGCTACGGGCCAGGAAAAAATCCATAAAGGATTTGAACCATTGGTCCAGGGATTTAAGTATGTCCCTTTTAATGACCTTGAGGAGGTAGAAAAGGCTATTACCCCATCCACCTGCGCTATCCTGGTAGAACCAATTCAAGGAGAGGGGGGAGTCAATGTCGCGGATTTGGGGTATTTAAAAGGATTAAGGGCATTGTGTGATGAGCATAAAATACTGCTTATCCTGGACGAGGTGCAAACAGGTATGGGAAGATGCGGGAAGATGTTTGGATATGAGCATTACGGGATTATACCGGATATTATCACCATGGCAAAATGGTTAGGAAGTGGCGTGCCTATTGGGGCAATGCTCGCTAAGCCACAAATAGCCGACCTTTTTCTTCCGGGTAGCCACGCCTCTACATTCGGCGGAAATCCATTAGCCTGTGCCGCTACATTAGCCGTGATCAATGTCATTATCGAAGAAAATCTGGTCGAAAATGCAAGGGAAACCGGTCAGTATCTGATGGATAGATTATCCGCATTAAAAGATAAATATAATTTTATAAAAGAGGTTCGAGGAAAGGGATTGATAGTTGGGATGGAGCTTGAGGTTGCCGGCAAATCGATTGTGGACGCCTGTCTGCAAGAAGGATTAATTATCAATTGTACGGTAGAAAAGGTTTTAAGATTTCTGCCACCATTAATTGTGACTAAACAGGATGTTGACAAGGCAATCCGGATTTTAGATAATGTATTACAAAAGGTAAGCGTTCAGCTGTCAGATATTAGCAGTCAGCCAGAACTAAAAAAATCAAGGCAAGAAGGTTTGTAAAGAATTTAGAATATCGAACAAGGAATAATGAATGTCGAAGTAAATAAAAGAGAACAATACTTCATAATTCGAAATTCTTTATTCGATATTCGATATTTCTTAAAAACTGATAGCTGATGGCTGATACCTGAATGCTTACTACAAAAGGTGGGAAACTAAAATGGCAAAGCGTGATTTATTATCGGTAACTGATTTAGATGTATCTGATGTATGGTGGATTTTTGAGTTGACTGATTCTATCTTAAGCAAAGAGCAAACAGGAGAGGCATATCTTCCTTTAGCTAAAAAGTCTATTGGGTTAATCTTCCAAAAGCCTTCGACAAGGACAAGGGTCTCTTTTGAGGTTGGAATACATCAATTAGGAGGACATTCAGTATTTTTACGGCAGGATGAAATTCAATTTGGACTAAGGGAATCTATTGAAGATATTGCCGGAACACTTTCGCAATATCTTGACCTGATTGTTGCCAGAACATACTCTCATAAAGATATTGAGTTATTAGCTAAATTTGCCCGGATACCTGTAATTAATGGTTTATCCGACCTTTTTCATCCCTGTCAGGTATTATCTGATGTCTATACTATCTGGAAGAAAAAAGGGAAACTAAAAGGAGTAAATCTAACCTACATTGGTGATGGAGGCAATAATATCTCCCACAGCCTGCTTTTAATTTCTGCGATGATGGGAATCAACATCACTATTGCCACCCCGACTGAATATATGCCGGCAAAAGAAATAATTTCTATGGCAAAGAAAATCTCTTCTAATTCAGAAAGCCAGATAAAAATTACCCATAATCCTATTGAATCAGCTTGTGATGCAGATATAATTTACACGGATGTCTGGACAAGCATGGGACAAGAGGAGGAAGAAAGGCTCAGGGAAAAGATTTTTGCCCCTTATCAGGTTAATACAGAGGTAATTAATACAGCTAAGAATGATTGTTTGGTGATGCACTGCCTCCCCGCCCATCGAGGACAAGAAATTACCGATACGGTTTTAGATGGTCCCCATTCTATTGTCTTTGAACAGGCAAGGAATAAACTTCTTGTGCAAAAAGGGATTTTGGTATTTTTGAATCAGTAATCAACCGTTACCTTAGTTTAGAAAATAAAGAGGGATACCAGAGGGTAATCCCTTAGTTATGGGGTGTAACCGGTCAGTCTTTGGTGGAAATATGGGAAAATTTATCAAAAGGGTTTAAGGGGTCGAGGGGTCAAGTGTAATAAGGAAAAACTCTTCCCTTGAACCCTCGAATCCTAAACCCCTTTAACCCCTTTTTCCCCACCCATAACTAAGGGATTATGTCTCAAAAAGATTTTTGCTTGACAACCTATATTGTTTATGATACTCTTAATAAGAACCGTTTTTAAGAGGAAAAACCAATGAATCCTGTGCGTAGTAGATTTACTAAAAAATTAAATAAAGAAGTAGAGGCTTTTACTTCATCGATTGATATTGATAAAAGGCTTTATGCGTATGATATTGCAGGCAGTAAAGCCCATGTCCGGATGCTGGCTAAATGCGGGATTATCACGGATGAAGAATCTGAACAAATTATAGCCGGATTAGAAGAAATCAGAGTTGAAATTGAGGATGCTTGCTTTGAATTCAACGATGAACTGGAAGACATCCATATTCATATTGAGCAGGCATTGATAGAAAAAATTGGTGAGGTAGGGAGAAAACTCCATACCGCTCGCTCCCGCAATGACCAGGTGGCTCTGGATACCCGATTATATTTACGAGAAGAAATAACTAATCTCGTAAAATTAATTCATGCATTGCAACAGGCTATTTTGGAAAAGGCAGAGGCTAATTTAGAAGTGATTATGCCGGGATATACGCATTTACAACATGCAGAGCCGGTACTTTTCGCACACCATTTAATAGCTTACTGCTGGATGTTAGCACGAGATATAGAACGGTTAGAGGATTGCTATAAACGGGTAAATGTAATGCCCTTAGGTGCTTGTGCCTTAGCCGGGACTTCCTTACCCATAAACCGGCATTATGTAGCAAAATTACTTGAATTTCCACAGGTGACCGAAAATAGCATTGATACTGTTAGCGACCGGGACTATATTGTGGAATTTGTAAATGTCGGTTGCCTGATTATGATGCATCTATCACGATTGAGCGAAGAGTTAATCCTGTGGTCAACCCAGGAGTTTGGATTTGTTGACTTGGATGAGGAATTTTGTACAGGCAGTAGTATTATGCCCCAAAAGAAAAATCCGGATGTCTGTGAGTTGATTCGAGGCAAAACAGGTCGGATTTACGGTCACCTTTTTCACCTCCTTACGATGATGAAGGGACTACCGCTGTCTTACAACCGCGATATGCAGGAGGATAAATATCCACTCTTTGATACAGTGGAAACGGTTAAATCAACACTATCAATCTTTGCTAAGTTAATAGCAGGGATGAAGATAAAAGAGGAAAAGATGTTCAAGTCATTAGCAGGTGATTTTTCAACCGCAACCGAGATGGCTAACTACTTAGTGAAAAAAGGTGTCCCATTCCGTGAGGCACATCAAATAGCAGGTAAGATATGCCTGGCAGGAAAACCATTAGAAGAACTTACAATACTGGATTTACAGCAATTTTCACCGGTATTTGAAGAGGATGTCCGTAAGATTTTAGTACCACAAGAGTCAGTAAAACAGAAGACATCTTGCGGAGGAACAGGATTATCGCAGGTAAGAGAACAAATTGACAGGCTAAATAAACTATTACACATGGACACTTAAAATTATGAGTTTAAAAAATAACTGTAAACTGTAAAATGGATAATGAAAAATTGAAAATTAGTTCTGTTCTTCTCTTCTCTTCATTTTTACATTTTTCATTTTACAGTATCCATTTTACAGTTAATCTAAGTTAACCATTAAAATAAACTGTCAAAGGGTACTATGTTCTGTTAGCTGGTAGATGTATTTCTGATTGCAACTTGGTATAAGTTATTTTAAGAAACTAAGGTTATATATTATATGGGTGATATTAAAATTCGAAATTCGAAATTCGAAATTAAAAATTCGAAATTAAAAAGGATGGATGATATATTAGTTGTTGGGTTAACCGGTGGACCGGCAAGTGGTAAAACAACCGTAGCCAGGATATTTAAATCTCTCGGGGCAATAATTATAGATGCGGATAAGATAGCAAAACAGATAGTAAAGCCTAAATCTTTAATCTGGCAGAAAATAGTAGATTGTTTTGGCACAAAAATATTAAATGAGGATTCCACGATTAACCGGGGATTATTAGGGGAACTGATATTTGATAATGAGGTATATCGAAAGAAGTTAAACGAAATTATGCATCCTGAGATTATTCACAAAATAGAGCAAAGGGTAAATACTCTACGCTCATTGGCTTCTGCAGGTTGTTCAATAATCATCATTGATGCACCGTTGCTTATAGAAGCTAATATGGTTTCCATGGTAGATAAATTAATAGTGGTTACGGCATCTCTGGTGACACAAATTAAGCGAATGATGGAACGGGATAACCTTTCAGAGGATATGGCTAAAAAACGAATTTATGCCCAGATGCCATTAGAGGAGAAGGTTAAATTAGCGGACATTGTGATTGACACGGATTGCCCAAAAAAAGAGATAAGCGAGAAGGTAACAAAAGTATGGAATGAATGGTAAATGGTGAATGGTGAATGGTAAATGGTGAATGGTAAATGGTGAATGGTAAATGGTAAATGGTGAATGGTAAATGGTAAATGGTGAATGGTAAATGGTGAATGGTGAATGGTGAAAGATAATGTTATCAAGAATAAATCTTTTGTTTTTGCATTAAGAATTGTGAAATTGTATCAATTTTTAATCGAGCAAAAAAAAGAATATGTGATGAGTAAACAACTTTTGCGTAGTGGCACAGCCATTGGTGCTTTAGTTCGTGAGGCTGAACAAGCTGAAAGCAAAGCAGATTTTATACACAAACTTGCCATTGCCCAAAAAGAAGCTAACGAAACTGATTACTGGATTGATCTCTTATACCAATCATCTTTTATAGATGAAAAATCATACTTGTCCATTTCTACAGATATAAAAGAATTGAACAAAGTTCTTTCATCAATTATCATAACATCAAAGAAGAAAACTAATGAAAGAAAATAATTTACAATTCACAATTTACAATTCACAATTTAAAAGGAGGTATTTAAAAAAATGAAGAAAAAAACAGGTGCACAGGAACATACTATTATTATTGGTACGATTTTAGCGAGCGTATTGGTTTTTGTCTTGGGTTTTTTCTTAGGGCGGGCATGGGTAATGATGCCTCAGGAAAAAATGGTTCAAGTTAAAAAGGAATCTTCGCCTGTTGTAGTAGTTAAATCAGATTCAGAAGGTGAGGATTTTGAAGATACTTTAGCCAAACTTAAACAAAAAAAGATAATGGAAGAAGAGATGAAGACAAAAGAAGCAGAATCAGGGATTAAAAGAAATCAAGAGGAAAAAAGACAAAAAGAAGAGGAAATGAAATTAGCCATATTATTGGAGGAAAAGAAAAAACAAGAAGAACAAGAAAAAAGAAAAATGGCATTGGCAAAAAAAGAACGGTTTCTGGCACAACAAACGGAAAAAGAATTAGTTGAAAAGAAAAAAGTAGAAGAGAAGAAAAGGGTAGAAGAGAAGAAAAAGGTTGAGACTAAAAAAGTAGGACAGGTTTCCAGTCTGTCATCTATACAAAAAGAGGTATTACCTCGAGCTGAAAAAAAAGCAAAGGAAGAAAAATTAACTCGAGATAATATTTCTCCTCAAACTCCTACTTTGCCTTCAGGAGAAGGAGAATATACTATTCAATTACAATCTTCACCCGACAGACAAAAGGTTGAAGAGTTACTTGCAGAATTAAGAAATCGGGGACATGCCGCCTATGCCATCCAGGCAGACCTTAAAGAAAAGGGTGTTTGGTACAGAATCAGACTCGGTAAATACAGTAGCCAGGAAGAGGCGATAAAAGATGCTGAAAAATTAAAAAATACAGGGGTATTTAGTAGTTATTGGATAACCAGAAGATAGGGAATTATTAATTGTTAATTGATAATTGATAATGTGGTAGATAAAAATGACGGGAAAAGTTTATTTGGTCGGGGCAGGCCCTGGAGATATAGGGCTATTAACTTTGAAGGCAGTTGAGTATCTCAAAAAGGCACAAACCATAGTCTATGACGCATTAGTCAATCCTGAAATCCTCCTCTTTGCTAATAAGGATGCCGAGAAGTTTTATGTGGGGAAAAAGGCAGGTAAGCATACCCTACCTCAATCAGAAATTAATCAACTACTTATTGACAAGGCAAAAGAAGGTAAAATAGTGGTCAGACTCAAAGGAGGAGACCCATTTATTTTTGGCCGGGGAGGAGAAGAGGCAGAATTTTTAGCAGACAAGGAAATTGAATTTGAAATAGTTCCCGGTATTAGCTCAGGCTTGGCTGTGCCTGCTTATGCGGGCATTCCCTTAACCCATCGGGAATATACCTCTACATTAACTATTCTCACCGGACACGAAGATATAATCAAAACCAAGTCATCTTTACCATGGCAAAAAATAGCTGAATTAGGCGGCACAATTGTTATCCTCATGGGTATCTCAAATCTGGCTAAGATTGTTAACGAGTTGGTCAATAACGGATTAAACTCACAGACACCTATTGCTGTAATTCGCAGGGGAACTTTGAGTGAACAAGAAACGGTAACAGGGACATTAAGCGATATTGTGGAAAAGGCAGATGGAATAGACCCACCGGCAGTAATTGTCATCGGACAGGTAGTCAATTTGCGGCAAAAACTTAATTGGTTCGAAAAAAAACCGTTATTTGGCAAAAGAATTTTAGTCACCAGAACAAGGGAACAGGCAAGCGAATTAACTAAATTATTAAAAGAATATGGCGCCTCGGTAGTAGAATTTCCTATGATTAAGATTGTCCCACCATTAAATTTTAAAGAGTTAGATAGAGCTATTGGACAGATTGATACCTATGATTGGCTTATCTTTACCAGCACTAATGGAGTGAAGTTCTTTTTTAATAGGCTAAAGGAAATTGGCAAGGACATCCGCGAATTAAAAGGAATAAAGATAGCGGCAATTGGACCTGAAACTAAAAAGATGTTGGAAAACTTGGGATTAAATGTTGACTTTCAACCGGAGTTGGAATTTACTCAAGAAGGGCTAATCGTGGGTTTTAAAAAGATTGGGGCAAAAAGAGTTCTTATCCCAAGAAGCGCTCAGGCACGCCAGGTATTAATTGAAGGGTTAAAACAATTAGGTGCAGAGGTAGATGAAGTGCCTGCATATCGGACAATTAAGGAAGAAATCGATGAGGTTCATTTAAAGGGGTTATTATCGCACAAAGCCATTGATATTATCACCTTTACAAGTTCATCTACAGTTACTAATTTTTGTAGTTTATTTAAAAAGGAAGAACGACATAGCCTTTTAAATAGAGTGAAGATAGCCTGTATTGGTCCTATAACGGCTAAAAAAGCACAGGACATTGGATTAAATATAGATATTACCGCTAATGAATATACGATTAAAGGCTTGGTCGAAGCAATAAAAAATGAATAATAAAGAGATTAATTCGGAGAGGATATTACTTATTCAATTAAGAAGAATAGGGGATGTTTTGATGACTACCCCTGCGGTCAGGGCACTTAAAAAGCGATTTCCTGAGGCAAAAATTACATTCCTTACCGAATCCCCATCTGATGAAATCTTCCGGCACAACCCTTATATAGATGAAGTATTGCTTCACAACCGCAAATGGGGAGTAAAGGATTATTTACGGTTTATCCGCAATCTACGGCAGAAACGATTTGATTTAGTCATAGATTTTTTTAGTAATCCGCGTAGTGCCCAGATAGCCTTTTTTAGTGGGGCAAAATATCGGCTTGGATTTAATTTTCGTGGTCGGGCATGGTTTTACACCACAAAAATAACCCTACCTGCAGACAAAAATCTTTACTCACCCCTGCATAAGTTACTTTTACTAAAACCGTTGGGAATATCTGCGGAGGATTACCGGATTGAGTTTTTCTGCTCATCTGCCGACTATAAATATGCCGAGGAACTTACCCATAAATTAGGGATTAGCAAGGATGATTTTATTGTTGCGGTTTGCCCGGTTTCAAGACGCCAATATCGAGTTTGGCAACCCGAGAAATTTGCTATGGTGTGTGATAAATTGATTGAAAGACATGACGCAAAGATATTATTTATGTGGGGACATAATGAAGAATATTTTATTACCCAGATAAAATCTCGGATGAAACATCCGGATAAAACATTGGATAATTATGATATCCCAACACTTAGTCAGGTAAGAGCACTTTTTGAAAGGGTAACGCTGTATACCGGCACTGATAACGGATTAAGGCATATTGCTATTGCCGCTCATACCCCGACGGTTACCGTTTTTGGCCAATCAAATCCTTATAATTGGATTCCACCGAATGATAAATTACACAAATTTGTCGCTTATGACCCCGGCTGTAAAAAAAATTGTAATTTAGCTAAATGTAAAAATTATCTGTGTATTACCGAAGTGAGTGAAACAGAGTATCTGGCTAAGATTGAGGAGTTAATTAAAGAAGTGTTGGCGGAGAGGGTGGGATTCGAACCCACGTGAGAGAGATTATCCCCCAAACCGCTTTCGAGGCGGTCCCGTTATGACCACTTCGGTACCTCTCCTTTTTCTATTTTGGATTTTGGATTTTAGATTTTGGATTGGGGAATCTCATATCCTCAATCCAAAATCGAAAATCCAAAATTCCTACTTAACCCCTTTTTTCTTTAAAAAACCGTTGAAGCAATTCCTTTGCCTCTTCTTTCAAAACACCTTTTTGTACAGTTAGTTGATGATTCAGAAGCGGATGTTGGATTATATTTATAATTGAACCACAAGCCCCTGTTTTAGGGTCGTCTGCTCCATAAACTAAATTTTCAACTCTGGCTAAAACTAATGCCCCGGCACACATCGCACATGGCTCAATGGTAACATAAATAGTGGTATGGAGTAATCGCTCATTTCCTAAACAAGCAGCAGCTTTTTGAATAGCTAATATCTCTGCATGGGCGGTTGGGTCATTGCGGAACTCTACTTGATTATAGCCGCTGGCGATAATTTCATCGTTCAGAACAATGACTGCTCCTAT
Source organism: Nitrospirota bacterium (assembly GCA_043816605.1). Taxonomy (GTDB): domain Bacteria; phylum UBA9089; class CG2-30-40-21; order CG2-30-40-21; family SBAY01; genus JBDRHR01. Next base: position 3,943 of record JBDRHR010000125.1, on the reverse strand, counting down.
TGGGACATCGCCACTTTTATACGCCTTTTCTGCCTCTGACAGAGCCTCCTGCATAAAATAAATATCCATGTTTGTATCTTTATCCATAATTATCACTGGTACGCCCGAGAGGATTCGAACCTCCAACCTGCGGATTCGTAGTCCGTTACTCTATCCAGTTGAGCTACGGGCGCCCTATCTTAATATAACAAAAAATTTAGTTCCTGTCAAGGGAATCTTAATTTTTGCTTGATTTTTTTTGAGATTAATGATATAATTAAAATTAATATGGATAAAATTCACTTTACTAAAATGGTTGCCGGTGGAAATGATTTTGTGGTGCTTGATAATCGAGATGGAATGATTGAGGTAACCGCTGGTTGGGTAAGAAAGATATGCCAACGAAAATTGGGTATTGGTGCAGATGGGATGCTTATTGTTGAACGGTCAAAGGTAGCCGATTTTAAGATGCGGATTATTAATTCCGATGGCAGCGAGGCGGAGATGTGTGGCAATGGGGCAAGATGTGTGGCTAAATTCGCTCAAGATAAGGAAATTGCAGGTAGCTTAATGAAATTTGAGACACTGTCCGGTATAATTGATGCTATGGTAACTGTCCAGCGGGTCAAGGTTAAACTTACTGACCCAATTAATCTTACCCTGAATAAAAAAGTTCAACTAAAAGATACCGAAATAACCTTGCATTGTTTAAATACCGGCGTGCCTCATGCCGTCTTAATCACTGAGAAAATAGAAAATGCACCGGTAGTTGATTGGGGAAGAGAAATCAGGTGGCATCAAGACTTTGCTTCTGCGGGGACTAATGTAGATTTCATCCAAATAATTGATACCCAAACAATCAAAATCAGGACCTACGAACGAGGGGTAGAGGATGAGACATTAGCCTGCGGCACAGGCTCAGCCGCCTCCGCCTGCATTGCCGCTATGTTGGAATTAACTAATCCGCTTGTAAAAATGATTACCATAGGTGGAGAAATACTAGAGATAGACTTTGATAGAGCGGGAGAAAATATCACCAACCTCTATTTAACAGGGGATGTGCAGGTGGTTTATGAAGGAGTAATGGCGAATGAATAATGAAAACCTTACTGAATTTGAAAAAATAGGCATTGAGAATTTTTTAAATAAAATTCGAGTTCAACTCAAAAATAATTTATTGATGGTAAAGATGATTGGCTCAAAATTAAGCAGGAATTTTGACAAAGAGTCTGATATAGACATATTTATTCTTGTGAAAGAATGTAATTATCAGGTAATGCATAAGATAAATGACATTTGTAGTGATATGAATCTTCATTATGATATTAATATCTCACCAATAATTTACAGCTTGGAAGAACATAATAAAAATATCTATTTCCAAACTATGTTCGTTCGGGAATTAAACAAGGGGATGTTACTTTATGGAACAGCATAAAATAGACCTGTCAAAGTATAGATTAGAAAAGGCTAAGGAGCATCTAATGTCAGCAGAAGATTTATTGAAAAATAACCATTTAAAAGATTCTATATCAAGATCATATTATGCAATCTTTACAACTGCAAGGGCAATCAGCCTGGCAATAAATTGCCAGGCTAATAAAAATAGTTTGTGAAGCTCTCGGCATTAAAATGCCGAGTTTCATTGGGTATGTTCCAGGCATTCTTAAAAAACCCTGCCATTTTAATGGCGAAGGAAATTACAAGGGGAAGAAAAATCTTGGATATTGAAAAAATACGCGAGAAAATTAGATTAGGACAGTATTCTATTAGCGACCATGCTATTATAGAAGCAAGAAAAGATGGACTTTCTCCAAAAACTATTAAGAAACTTGAGTATGTTGCATTGAATGGGAAGGTGATTGAAGATTATCCGAAAAGAAATCGCTATCTTGTCTATGCAGAGATTCCAGAGGAAAATATTCCTGTGCATGTCGTTATTGATTATTCCTTTTATGAAGAGCCGGCAATAGTAACTGCGTATATTCCAGATAGCAGGGAATGGATTAATTTCCAAATTCGCAAAAAGAGGTAAAAAGATGGAAATAAAAAAAAGGTTATGTACAGAGTGTCATACAAAGATGGACCCGCGGTTAATTAGTATGTTTTATGAGGAAAAGGGGACAGTATTTTCTATTGAAGTTGTTGGTATTCTTGCAAATGTATGTCCAAAATGCAACTTTAGACTTATTCCTGGAGTTGTAGCAAGGTATATAGATACTATTGTGGACACATTATTTGAGTCTTCAAAACAGCAAGAAGAGAAATTGATACCAACGCCTCGTATAACAATTTGGTTTCCATCTCAATCGGAAATGGCCAAGGTTGCTTAACATTACACAGATGTCAGCAGTCAGGTAAAACCAGGAAAATCAAGGTAGTAGAGAATATTACGATACTGCTTACCTTTCTCCATAATATCTCTACCCCTCTTAGAATCTGATACTTGATACCTGAACACTTACTTAGCCTGCCATTTCAATGGCAGAAAATAAATTAGAGGTGATAAAATGAAAAAGGTAATTTCAGTAGTAGTATTTGCAGTAAGTATGTTTGCTATTCCTTTGCAGGCACAAGAACAAAATAAAGAGGCTCGCCTCGTTGAGTCTTGCCTTGTTGAGGCTTGCCTCGTTACTGTGGCTTTAGTTAATGATGTGCCAATTTATGAGGCTAAGTTGCTTGCGGCATTAAAACCTTATAAAGATGAGATGGCAGGGTCTAAAACGGTCGAGTTGAAGATGCGGGAAAAGGTGCTCAATCAACTCATTGAGGAGGAATTGGTCATGCAAGAGGCAGTGGCAAAGAAGGTAGTCGTAACTTCGGGTGAGATTGAACAGATTATTGGTCTAATCAGGTCAAGGTTTGAAAACGAAGAAAAGTTTAATCTGTCGCTAAAAATGGCGGGAATAGATGCGGCTGAATTCCAAAAAAAGGTTGAGGAAAAACTGATGCGGGTAAGGATAGCTGATTGGGGCGTAAAGAGTAAAATCCAACTTAGTCAGGAGGGTTTGGATAATTTCTGTAAAGACTACGGGATAAAGGTTAATGCCCAACACATTTTAGTCAACACTGAGAAAGAGGCAGTGGATATTTTTCAGCAGGCACTTGCAGGGGTGAATTTTACTACATTAGCCGCCACATATTCTCTCTGCCCGAGTAAGCAAGTAGGTGGTAATTTAGGCTTTTTTGGACGAGGACAGATGGTGACGGAATTTGAGAATGCGGCTTTTGCTATGAATAAAGAAGACGAATTATCGGGTGTGGTCAAGACTAAATTTGGTTACCATCTTATCAGATTTATAGCTAAAAAAGAGCCAACGCCGGATGAAGTCAACGAAATCAAACAGGCACTTATCAACGAGTTATACGGTCGGACTTACCTTGTTATTGGCGAAGGATTAGATTTTGAGATAAAGCGAAATTTAGAAGAAAAATTCATCGGCAAACAACTTCAACAAGGTTATATTGACTGGCTTTGCGAATTAAAAAATAAAGCAAAAATCAAGATAGTTCCTTAGATTAGCAGGATTCGGGATTCGGAGTGGAATAAGGCGGACAACCATAAAGGTTGTCCCTACAAATTCGTTACCTGTAGGGGCAGGGCTTGTCCCTGTCCGAGACCTTATCTTTACCCACAAATATTGCTGGACAATTTAAGGTAGACGATAAGAGAATTTATCATTAAATATTTTGTTCTGTACAGTTGAAATTTGCTCCACAGGTTTATAATCATATCACCCCTTCGGGGTTAGGATTTGTTTATACCGGCTTTCTACAATCATATCACCCCTTCGGGGTTAAGATTTGTTTATTTTGACTTTCCTAAATCCCGAAGGGATGACATTATTGTAGCACAATCACAAATAGACCATAATTAAATCCCGAAGGGATGACATTATTGTCATAGTTCCAAAATTAGAATTGCTGAAAAACAAAAAAATACTGTAACAGCCAAATGAAAATG
>JBDRHR010000124.1:0-10678 GCA_043816605.1 Nitrospirota bacterium | reverse complement strand
CCCTTTTTTAAGGGGGAATAAAACGGGGTTGTGCCATATTCCCCCTTAAAAAAGGGGGTTAGGGGGTTGTTCTTCCACGCGTAACTGACCGATTACCTTAACTGACGCAAGTCCGTGCGTCTTTCCGAACTAACAGCCTATAGCCTTCAGCCTAAACAACCTGATTTGTGAAATCTATAGAGATAAGGTATAAATATTATGGCAAAGATAGTAATTAATAGTAATAGGTGTAAAGGATGTGAATTGTGTACTACCGCCTGTCCTCATAATTTAATTGTTATGAGTGAGGAATTGAACACATCAAGTTTTCATCCAGCCGTTTTCATTCAGTCGGATAAATGTACAGGGTGTACTTTGTGTGCCGTCATCTGCCCTGATATAGCTATTGAGGTGTATAAATGAGTAAGGTGTTAATGAAAGGGAATGAGGCGATTGCTGAGGCGGCTATATTAGCCGGCTGTGATTGTTACTTCGGCTATCCCATTACCCCACAAAATGAATTAATTGCCTATATGTCTAAGAGACTACCTGAACTTGGTAGAGTTTTTTTGCAGGCAGAAAGTGAATTAGCGGCAATAAATATGGTTTTTGGTGCGGCGGCTACCGGAGCTCGAGCAATGACCTCCTCTTCAAGTCCAGGCATTAGCTTAAAACAAGAAGGTATCTCTTACATGGCTGGATGTGAGTTACCTGGTGTGATTGTAAATGTTGCCCGGGGAGGACCGGGGCTTGGCAATATTGCCCCTTCCCAGGCTGATTATTTCCAGGCAGTAAAAGGTGGTGGTCATGGAGATTACCATATGCTTGTTTTAGCCCCTGCCTCAATTCAAGAGGCGGTGAACCTCACCCAAAAGGCATTTGACTTAGCTGATATTTATCGTAATCCGGTGATGATTTTAGCTGATGGACTACTGGGACAGATGATTGAGCCCGTTGAATTAAAACCAATTGAGAAGGTTAAACTTCCACCTAAAACATGGGCGTTAATCGGTGCAAAGGATAGAGAGCCTAATGTCATCAAATCGTTGTATATTGACCCACCGGTATTGGAGGCACATAATTGGAAATTGCATAAAAAATATCAAGAGATGCAAAAGGAAACTATGTGTGAAACCTGGCAGATTGAAGATGCACAAATAATAATCGTTGCCTTTGGTCCCATGGCAAGAATTTGTAAAGAGGCAATTACCCGTGTCCGAAAAGAAGGGATAAAAGCCGGACTGATTAGACCCATAACACTATTTCCGTTCCCAACTAAAATTATAAAAGAGGCTAATCCAGAGGTTTTTTTAGTAGTTGAGATGAATTTAGGTCAGATGGTCGAGGATGTGAAATTAGCTGTCCAAGGAAAGGTACCTGTTCATTTTTATGGTAAGCCGGGGGGGGTTTTTATTACACCGAAAGATGTCGAACTTAAAATTAAATCCTGCAGTAAAATGTCTTAAATTTTTTTGCCACAAAAATTGTCCTTACCATTTTTACCCGAATTTTTCTTAACTCCCTATCTTTTATGTAATTATATCAAATCTACTATAGCCTTTTTCAGTTTTACTCAGTGTAGATTCAAAATAAGGGTCTTTAGTTTTTAAATTTGAATTAATAGTACAATTTATATTTGAAATTGGATAGCCTGCATTTTTTAAATCAGTTAATAATTTTGCCATGTTTTCTTCTACAAATTCCTTAGTATTTTTATCTTCAACCATTATCTGGTAATAGGATAATTCCTCTTGACGGGTTATTTTGACCAAAACCTTACCTAATTCCGACATCTCTAAAAGAATATCCACTGCCTGATAGTTAGTTTTTACTCCTTTGGGAGAGACCTCTTCATCGGTTTCAAATGTTTTAACGGCTAAATTATTCATTCCGAGAGTTGATAAATTTGAGGTAGTGAAATAAGAGGCTTGCCTCATTAGGGGATTTGTGTCAACTTGATTCGTTTTTTCAGAGGAAGGAAAGTCTGGTGAGGGTAGCAACCGCAAGACAACTTGTGGCTCAAGACTCTGTATCTCTACCTGAATTCTATCGTATTTTTTCAAGTCAAGTGGGCTTCTGGCGCGAAAAGTCAATCCTTTGAGTTTAAAAAGGTAGGTTTTATTTTCCAATACCTCCTCAACCACCCCTTCGAGTCTTTCGCCTATTTTTACCTCTGGGGCTAACTTAAAATTACTTAGCTTTTGGTCAATAAGTGGTAAAGGAGTAATATTCATTTATTTAAATTCCCATGAAATTATATTTGCCACAAAATCACAAAGGCACAAAGAAATATAAAAAAAACGAAGCACGAATATCGAAATACGAAACAATAAAGGAAATAAGGAGGAAAATTCAAAACACGAAACAAATCCAAATACCAAAATACAAATGACTAAAACAATATGTTTAGAATTTTGAGCATTTGAATTTAGAATTTGTTTCGGATTTCGATATTCGGATTTCGGATTTTTCTTTTTAAATTTTTGTGTCTTAGTGTCTTGGTGGCTAAATTTACTTGAAGCTTCTTTCTACTTCTTCTATTATTTTTTCTATCGGTATATTAGATTTATCATCAAAATAACTAAACTCTTCTTTAGGTTCTTCTTGATTAGCCTCTTTTTGTTTGGTTTCTTCGACTACCTCTTCAATAGCCCGCTCAAGTGCTTTTTCTGCACGCATAGCCGCATCTTCAGCCTTTCTGGCTACCCTTCTTGCCATATCTTCTACAGAACCAGGTTGGATTTCCTCTACAACTGAGGCTATTTCTGCCATTGGTATCTCAAACGCCGATTCTTGAGGTAATGGAGATATTTCTACTTTAAACCCTTGTTCCTCAACAGGTTCAACACCTATCTCAAATGTTCCTACTGCATCACCTTTTTTAGAATAGACAAAATTCCCCTTTATTTCACCCATATCAACTGTTCCGTGAATACCATGAGTCTTCGTATAAGTAAATTCACCTTTTGCCTCACCCATCTCAATGGTGCCGACAATCCCTTTTTCCTTTGAGTAAGTAAAATCACTTTTTACCTCACCCATATCTATTGTTCCTACAATCCCACGCTCTTTCGAGAAGGTAAAGTCTCCCAGAACACCACCCATGTCAACGGTGCCAAACACACCTTTTTCCATTGAATAAGTAAAATTACCATCAGCATCAGCCATTTTTACCTTTCCTTCAATTCCTTTAGTCGTAGAGAAGGTAAAATCTGCCGGCACACCACCCATATCTACGGCACCGAAAATGCCTTTTTCTTTTGAATAAGTAAAATCCCCTTCTGCTCCTCCCATATCAACAATGCCTATAATTCCTTTATCTTTTGAATATGTAAATTCTGACTCGACATCATCCATTTTTATAGTTCCCGCAAGTCCTTTGTCTTGCGTATAATTAAAATCACCTACTACTCCACCCATATCAACTATTCCATGAATACCCTTTTCTTGAGTAAATGTAAAATTAGTCGGGGCATCATCCATATCAAAATTCCCATCAATACCTTTTGCCCTGGTATAGCTAAATTCCCCTTCGACACCACCCATATCTACTGTTCCAAAAACCCCTTTTTCTCTTGAATAGGTAAATTTGGCTTTAGCATCACCTAATTGGACATTTCCATCAATTCCTTTATCTTTCAAATAGACAAATTCCCCTTTTGCTTCACCTAAATCTATAGTTCCTACAATTCCTCTCTCCTTTGAAAACGAGAAATCAGTTTGGACTTCACCCATGTCTACCGTTCCTACAATTCCTTCTTTCAAATCATGTGGTTTTTTCATATTAATTTACCTCCATTAAAATTTTTATAAGCATTCAGGCATTCGGTTATAAGCCATATAAGTCTTATAAGTCCTATAATTCCTACCTCTTACTACAATCCAAATAACTTTGTAGAATCAAAATTGCGGCTAATTTATCAACATTCCCTTTTTGTCTCTTTACTTTTGACGGTGTCTGTTTTAATACATCTCTCGCTATCTTAGTCGTGAATCGCTCATCCCAGGTATTAATTGGAATTTCTAAGTTTAATCTCATCTCCTCAACAAATTTAAGTGTTTTTTCTGCCTGAGGTCCAATATCCCCACTCATTTTTCTGGGTAAGCCAACCACTATTTCCTTTGCCTGATAAGTGTCAATTAAATTTTTAAGTTGTTTGAAAACTATTGAATCATCAACGAGGCAAGCCTCTTCCCGGGTAATCACATCTATTCCCTGTGCGATTATTCCCGATTCATCACTCACAGCTACACCAATTCTAACATCCCCTATATCTAATCCTATAATTCTCATTTATACCTTTATCATCTTCAGGGCAAGTTCCTCTGCAGTTGCTTTCCCATATCCATTCATTCCATGTTCTACACTTCGCCGCATCCAACAAATCTCGCGTGTAAGTCGCTCTACCTCTTTAGCCACATCATTTAATCCTTTTTCTTCAGTAAATAAAAGGATATTTCTAACTGCTAAATCAATATGAGCTGACTCATTATGCGTTTCTCCAAAACTATCTTCATAAGAAATAAACACCTCAAATTCTTTAGGTTTGGTGACATCATTCATATATTCCGGTGCACTGGCAAAGAAAAATTTTATTTCTTCTTTTGGAGGAATTACCTTCAAATTTTTAAAGATAGGTAAATCAGAAATTGTTATCTTTGGCTTCTCTCGATAGAGAATATCCGGAGTGAATTTACAATTAAAGTTAAATGCACATCCTTCGCCTATGTTACGAATTACTACCTCTAAAACCTGAATTTGTGTCTCTTTGGGTTTAATGTCAACCAGCACATAAGGCATACTTTCTAATTTGCGGACTTGTTTAATCTCTTCGACTAAATTACAAGATGCGGTTACTGATTTACGAATTTCCTTAATAAGTGACCAAACCATCACCACAAAAACACCTGCGACAATGACTAACACTACAATTGACCAAGCCTGTAAAACTGCTTCAAAACTCATTTTTTTGTCCTCCTTTTAGATAATGCCCCAGTTTTTACCCCTTATTAAACAAAATAAGTCCTACATCTTAATATCGGCTAAAGAGTATAATTTCTTTAATTCTTACTTTAGCACAAAAATGGTTATCTGTCAAGAAAAAAGTTGTAATGGGTGTAATGCCTCAGTTACAGTGGGAAACAACCCCCTGTAACTGAGAAGGTGTGAAAAAATTGAAATTCGGGTAAAATAAAGTTTGTAAGTCCAGTATTTTCAAACAGAAATTTTTTTAAATATCGTTAAAAAATCGATTTTTTCACACCTTCTGAGAGGTTACCTACTCTTAAAGATTTCCTGTTACTAACCCCCTGAATATCTCAAATTCTAATTGATATACCTGCAACAACTCCTTATCGGGAATACCACTTTCAACTACACCCATCCCGGTATCTGCAAATCGAGCTGAAAAGGATAAGACAACTAAACTCCCCTTTCCTTCCTTAACTCTAACCCCAATCGGTTCTTGTGTTGTAGAGAAGAAAATAGGTTCACCGCCTTTGATGAGAGAGGCACTCACTCCTAAGGGATAATGACGGTTGAAAGGTTGAGCATACAAATGTGTGGAATTAATTTTCTGATGATGATTAATCTTTACCCCAAAGGCAGATAAAAGCGAATTAGCAGTGGAGGTGGCATTATCCGGACTATCCAAAAGAAGCACTTTTCCACCGGAGGCAATGTAATCCTTAATTTGCGATATATCACTGGATGTCCATTTCTTCTCAGGGTTGATGATGACGACTACTGCCGGTTTTTTCCTTACATCGCCTACCTCAGGAAAGTAGCCTAACCTCAATACCCATTGATAAAATATCTCGAAACTGCGTTCTTCATTCTCTACAAATCCTTCAATTGGTAACTTAAGGTCAGAATGCCTTGCCTCAAAACAAATTTCTACCGGTTTAGTATGTGGCTTGGGTAATGGATAATTCCATTTATTGATTAGCGTCCAGACTAACATCCCTGAGGCAATCATAAAAATTACAGTTGTAATTAAAATTAATCCACCACCTTCCCCCTTACTAAAGGGGGTTAGGGGGTTGTCTTCCCTCGGTATCTTTCGGCAAGATGCCTTAAGCCTAAAAAGTCCAAAAACAAATAAGGTTACGCCTAACATTAAAAATAGATAATTTAACCACCAGAGGGAATTCTTTTTATTTAACCAATTCATTGTCCCTAACAAGAATTCAGGTTTGCCCGGGATAAATGCACAAAAATTAGAAAAGCTGGTTGAATCCGTGAACCCAACTACCCTGCCCTGACCATATTGGACACCTATTGTTTGAATAAAGGCACCGAAATCCATCTTTGGGCTATCATTTACCTGTGGATAGAAATTAGAACTTGAGTAGTCAATATTCAGGGATTTTAATCCAGAGGATAAAATGACATCCCTTGAAAAATATTCAGGTTCAATCGAACAGGAGGTAGCAAATAGAAAACAAGGGATATTCGCCACGATAGGATGAGGAAGGAGTTTTGGAGGACGATACAATTGCTCAAATTTCTTTTCGATATCAAATAAGCAGTCATACCGGAAATGAAAGCCGAATTTTTTAGCAATTGGATTAAGATAAGAAGAAGAGCCAAAGACATTGGTATGCTCTCCTATTAAATATAGCCCTCCGCCACATCTCACAAACTCTACTATTGCCGAAATCTCTTCTTTGGAAAAGGACACAGTAGGAATTTTTAAAATCAGAATATCGTAATTGGAGAGTAATGCAGGGGTTATTTTGTCCAAATTGCGTTCAAGTTTATAATAATAACTCAAATAATCTGCTATGCAATAGTAATTATACCCTGAATCCTGCCCATACCAGTTGGTATCATATTTTCTGGTTGTCTTTTCCCAGTCGCTATGCTTCTCATCTATGAGTATTCTGCCTTGTTTTTGAATCCCCGGGTCATGAAATCCAAAATAGCCAATGCTCAAAAATAAAGCTAAACCAAGTAAGATGATACCCTTTATGTGGCTTTTATCAAAAAATGATGAGCTGAATTGTGAGGAAATTATGCCGGTTCTCAACTTGAAAAATGGACATAAAAAAAGAAAAGGGAGAAAACTTACCATGGTAATTATCGGATTCCAAAATATAAGCACTTTTGATGATTCCTCATCATAAGGGACAAAATACATCAGATAAAGAAATATTAATATCATCAGAACATATCTTGCGATGAGGTAAATAGTCGTGGTCAGGGCAAAAAGTCCTATGGTCAGAAATCTTTTGGAAACAGAGAAAAACCAGAGGATGACTCCCCCTCCAATCAAAATATTCAGGAATGGAAATATAGCTAACCTGTCAAAAGTCGTTGGAAATTCATAAAGCTCACGCATAGTCTCAATAAAAATAGTATTCTGACTTAAACTCACCGGTAATCCTAAGAATTTCAAAGTTTGGTAAATCAATGGAGTCAAGATATCGCATTGATGGAATTTAGCCGTCAAACACATATAAGGATACGCCACAAGACCTTGAATGATTAAAATCTGACCCACTAACAACAAACTAAAAAATAAAGGGTGAAATCTGGGAAAAGGAAGTAATAGTAAACTCAAGGTTAAAAGAACTACCCCTGAATTATAAGGAAATGGTAAAATAATACAGGCAATGAGTAAGGGGATACCGCAGAAAAGATAGCGTTTATCAATGGATTCAATCCTTACCTTTCTGAAACAAGGCACTGATAAAATAATAGCCAGCCCAATTAATAGAGCAGTCCAATAATAATCAGGATGAGTATAAAGGTGCAATGAGAAAAGCCAACTCATTGAGATTAGAATTAGACTTAACCAGAGACCCTTTGAAAGGGCACAATTTACTTTTTCCATTAGATTCTCCTTTTATTTATTTCAATCCTCACCCGTTCCGAAGAACGAGTGCTCTTCACTCAAATGCGCGCCTCTTTTTGCCGCAGACGCCAGGACGACACAGGCAAATTCCGTTACTGCTCCACCCAATAATCTGCCAACACTTCAGCCTGTTTAAGCACTGTATCAACGGCTTTCTGTTGCTTGTCCGGCGGGTATCCGTATTTATTCAAAGTCCGCCTCACGATGACCATGAGTTTTGCCCTGGCACTTTCTTTCATTGCCCAGTCTATAGTTGCGTTTTTACGAACCTTTTCCGCAATTTCACGGGCTATGTTTTTCAGTGTTTCATCGCCTAATTCAAGTACGGCACTGTCGTTTATTTCCAATGCAGAATAAAATGCGAATTCGTCTTTTGTTAATTTTAACTTCTCTGCCAAACCATCTATGGTTCGGATTTGTCTGGCGATTGCCAATAATTCTTCGATAATTTCAGCGGTTGTCAAAAGGTTATTCTGGTATTTCTTGATTGATGCCTCAAGCATATCTAAAAGATTCTTCCCTTCTGTAATATTGAATTTAAGCCGCACTCTGATTTCATCATTGAGAATCTTCTTCAAGAGTTCAAGTCCAAGATTCTTGTGTTTCATCTCCTTTACATCCTGGAGAAATTCCTCAGAGAGCAATGAAATATCCGGCTTTTTGATTCCTGCCGCATCGAAAATATCCACAACCTCGGTTGACTCAACCGCCTGATTGACAATCTGCCGGATAGCGGTTTCATAATTCTTTTTATCTCCATCATCACCTTCGTCTTCAAACTTGAGCAATCGTGCCCGAACGGACTGGAAAAAGGCAATTTCATTGGTCAAAGCAAGTGCGTCTTCATGCGGAACAGCCAGTGCAAAGAGCTTTGAAATCGCGGTTGACTCTTTGATAAATCGGTCCTTGCCTTGTTCTCTTGAAAGTATGAATTCCTCGGCTTGAAGGATGATAGAAAGTCGTTCAGCAGTGCCGACACTGAAAAAACGCATATAATCAAACCCATGAAACATCTGGCGCACGACTTCAATTTTTTCAAGCAGTAGTTCAAGGGCTTTTTCCTGTGTTTCTGCAGGGTTACCTTTTCCGCCTGAATTGGAATAGAAGGCAAGGGCATCTTTGAGCGCGCTGCCAATACCGATATAGTCAACCACAAGCCCGCCTGGTTTGTCCATAAAGACACGGTTCACCCGCGCGATTGCCTGCATGAGCGTGTGCCGTTTCATCAGCTTGTCAATATAAAGCGTATGGAGACAGGGGACATCAAAGCCGGTCAGCCACATATCCCGCACAATAACCAATTTCAAAGAGTTTTGCGGGTCTTTCATCCGGTCTGACAGCAAGCGACGGTCTTCTTTGTTTGTCCGATGGCAGGCAGGAATAACCAGACTGTCCGGGTCTTCCGGGTCAAATTTCATCTTATCCAAAGAGGACGAAGTCATAACGACTTTTAGCGTCCCATTCTTCAGGTCTTCATTGTGCCACTGGGGTCGAATTTTTATGATTTCATCATAAAGAGCAACGGCTATGCGGCGGCTCATGGTAACAATCATGGCCTTACCGTCAAAAACCTCTGCCCGCTTTTCGTAATGAGTAACGATATCCCACGCCAGATTTTTCAATCGCTGCGGATGACCGACAATGGCTTCTAATTTCGTCCATTTGGCTTTAGCCATCCGGGTTTCGGAAGCACCGTCATCGGTCATTTCCCGGTCAAATTCTTCTATCAGTTTACGGCCATCTTCTGTCAGGTTGATTTTAGCCAGACGGCTTTCGTAGTATATTTTCACCGTGGCACCGTCTTCCACAGCCTGAGCAATATCGTATATGTCAATATAATCACCAAACACTGCAGGTGTGTTTATGTCCGTGCTTTCTACCGGTGTGCCGGTAAAACCAATAAAGGTTGCATTGGGGATGGCGTCTCGCAGATACTTGGCAAAACCATAGGCAATTCGTTTTCCATTAAGATTACCGGCATCATCCTTTGTGTCAATTAATTTTGCCTGAAATCCGTATTGCGTGCGGTGGGCTTCGTCTGCAATAACAATAATATTTCGCCGGTCGGACAATCGGTCATATACTGAACTGTCATTCTCCGGGAAAAACTTTTGAATGGTCGTGAACACAATCCCGCCGGATGCCACTTTGAGCAGAGACTTCAAATGCTCACGGGATTCTGCCTGCACCGGAGGCTGGCCAAGCAGGCTTGAGGATGAAGCAAAGGTATCAAAAAGCTGCTGGTCAAGGTCGTTTCGGTCGGTAATGACAACAATGGTCGGATTATTCAGATTATGTATCAGTTTTCCCGCGTAAAAAACCATGGAAAGGCTTTTGCCTGAGCCTTGCGTGTGCCAGACAACACCGGCTTTGTGATTACCGATTTTCGAGTTTCCATTGTCGAGTTCCGAAGAAGCCCGTTTAGTACTTTCAATAGCCTTGTTGACAACATGATATTGATGATACGCTGCTATTTTCTTGATGGTCTCAATCTGCGTAAGTCCGGTTTTGGCATCCATCTTTTTGTCTTTTTCAAAAACAATAAAGTTCCGTATCAAATCAAGCAGCGTTGCCTTGTTCAGCATGCCCTTGCTGAGCACTTCGAGCTGGCTTACATGGGCGGAAGATACCTTTTTGCCGTCAATGGTTTTCCATGTCTGGAACCTGCTGAAGGCAGATGAGATGGTCCCCGCCTTCGCTTCCAAGCCATCAGAGATGACGCAAAAGGCGTTGTAGAAAAAGAGCGATGGAATGACGGTTTTGTAGGTCTGAATCTGATCGTAGGCCTTCCGGACCGTGGCGTGTTTATCTGCCGGGTTCTTCAGCTCGATCACTACCAG
>JBDRHR010000123.1:0-4596 GCA_043816605.1 Nitrospirota bacterium | reverse complement strand
AATTTGTTTTTTTGATATACAGATATATCATGCTATACATTATAGCATGCTGTATCCCAAATCTGCAAACAAAAAAGCAGTATGATCAACTTAATTTTCATACCTCTTTGTGAGACTAATGGCTCATGTGGGTTTCTTCTTGGCGAACTTTGCGTCTTTGCGAGAGAAGATTCTTTACGAATTCCTCAAAAAGCCTATTTCCCGAATGCCTCTGTTTAAAAAAGTCTTGACATATTCAAGTTAATATGTTATTATTTTATTAGAATACAAAAATACAAAACAGGGAGATAAGAAAATATGATTAGACAGCCTAATACTCAGGGACAAATTACAATTCCCAAAGAATATCTTAAAAAACTCGGGCTTAGCAAAAATGATTATTTTGATGTAACACTAAAAGATACTATGATTATCTTACAACCTGTAACTGTAGAGCCTAAATTTACTGAAGATGAATTAGATAAATTGGAACGACTTTTTGAATCTGAAGATAACCGTGGAGAGTTCTTCAACACAGATTTAGAAGCCATTAAAGGTCTTAAAAGCAGGATGAAAAATTCATGAAGGTAGAATTTAAGGCTTCTTTTTACCGAACTTTTGACAAATATTCTTTGGATGAACAAGGAAAGATACACTCTACCATTGAGCATCTTATCCAATCAATGGGAAGAAGTGAAATTCCTAAAGGGTTAGGAATGAAACTACTACGGTCTAAATCTCGTATTTGGGAAGCAAGGGTATCTGATGATATACGAATTATCTTTAGGTATAAGGCTGATGTGTTAGAATTTGGTATTGCAGGTAGTCATGATGAAATAAAAAGATATTTGAAGAATCTCTGAGATTAGCTGGTTGTGAAATATCTTTTTGTTCGTGTTCATTTGTGGTTAATGCATAATGAGGTATAGGCAATGAGAAAGAGAAGGGAAACTCTCCTGATACATTCAAAGCTTGCCTCAAGCCGTGCTAATGGCCCTGGTGAAAGGGCGGTAATCTGGTTGCAAGGATGCCCTTTCAGATGTGCGGGTTGCTTTAATCCCGAACTCAGAAAGCCGAAGGCAGGAAAAGAGATTGGTGTCAATGAACTTTTTGAGTGGCTTTCCAATATAAATGGCATTTCAGGTCTCACTTTGAGTGGAGGCGAGCCAACAGAACAGATTCCTGCTCTGTTGCCTTTCCTCAAACGGATAAGAGAGAAGACAACCCTCTCTGTTCTCCTTTTCTCAGGCAGAAGTATTGAGCAGATTACTTCCCTGTCAGGTGGAAACAAACTCCTTTCTCTTGTAGATGTGCTGATAGATGGCCGGTATGACCCTGACAGGGCAAATCCACCTGGCATTTTGCCTTCGTCTTCTAACCAGAAAATCCATTTCCTTACCAACCGATACTCAATGGCTGACTTTTCTAATCTACCATTTTATGAAGTGTTTATTAGTGAAGAAGGTGAAGTCATAGAAACTGGATACCGGGAAGGGGACACAAAAAACTCTTGATTGTATAGGAAATTATAGCCACAGATTTCACAGATTACCACAGATGAATGAAAGAAGTAAAGGGTAGAGAGAGTGCTGCCACTTCCTCTTATTTTCTACTCTCTACTTTTCTCTATTTTCTACTTTCATCTGTGGAATCTGTGTAATCTGTGGATTAAATTTTCCTTGACGGATTATTAGAAGTATGATACAATTCAACGCAATGGAAGAGATAAAAAATATTCAATTGTCAAAATCACAAAAGGTCTTTAATTTTGCTATTAAGTTGATAGCAAGCGGGTGTTTTACCGGCTATTCAAAATTTGCCTCAGGCACGGTCGGATGTTTTTTTATCGGCATCCCAACCTATTTACTTATTTATTATCTGTCTCATCATTGCCTTTTTATTGAGCCTAATTTGTGTTATTCTCTATATACGGCAATTTTAACTATAATAGGCATCTGGGTAAGTGGTCGTGCAGAGATTATTTTTGCCCAAAAGGATTCAGGAAAAATCGTGATAGACGAAGTGGTAGGCTATCTTTTTTGTATGTTTGCCCTCCCGTTAAATCTCCATTTTATTTTAATAGGATTTGTGTTATGCAGAATAATTGATATTTGGAAACCGCTTGGTATTCATTCATTACAGAGATTACGAGGTGGGTTAGGAGTAATGATAGATGATTGTGCAGGTGGTGTCCTTACTTGTATTATCCTGCATATTATTTTAAAAATAAATTGGTGTTAATTCGTAAAATTCGTGTAATTCGTGGTAGATAAAAGATGCAAGACAAATTATGTAAATCCAGGATTTTAAGGATAATTGGGTTAACTGAGAAAGAGGTTAAAGGTGCCTTAGGTGGAGATATAGGCAAAAGTGATAGTTTGCATTTAAATCTTGTGCCTAATCTTAATGGGACGATTGACCTTGAAGTTAAATCTACAGCTAAGGTAGAGCGAATGGCACAAGCACTACTTTCTGCGGCTGAAAAAGAAATCCGTCTTAAACTTGAAGATAATATTTATGGCATAGATGAAGAAAGATTAGAAGAGGTAGTTGGCTATTTACTCTATTTAAGAAGACTGACAATTGCGGTGGCTGAATCCTGTACTGGAGGGTTACTTTCTAATAAAATTACTGATATTCCAGGCAGTTCCCTTTATTATCGTGGCGGCATAGTCGCTTATGACAAGGAGGTGAAGATTAATCTTCTAAATATACAACCTGAGGTAATTGAGAAATGTGGGATAGTTAGTCAGGAGGTAGCCGGCTCGATGGCTAAAGAAATAGCCCATATAATGAAAACAGATATTGGTGTGGGAATAACCGGCTATGCAGGACCGGAAGGCAATGCGACAGGCTTGCCTGGTTATGGCGATGATATCGGACTGGTATATATTGGTATATCTTCAAGTGATAATTTGCAGGAATCAGGCAAACCTGCTTGCCTGATTAATGTTAAGGAATTCAGGTTTGGAGGAGAACGAGAAGAAATCAAGGAAAAGGCAGTTTATGCCGCATTAGATATGGTCAGGAGGGGATTATTGAAATGATGGAAATAAGAACTTTTATAGCGATTAATATGACAACTGAAATCAAGGAATCACCGAGTAAAATTCAAACAGAATTAAAAAAACAGGCTTGCCTGATTGCTGAGACTGATGTTAAATGGGTAGAACCACAAGGAATGCACCTCACCCTGAAATTCTTAGGCAATATCCTTATTGGGCAATTAGAATCTATATGTCAAATGGTTTTAGAGGCAACCTCTAATTTTAATCAATTCCAACTATCCTTATCCTCATTAGGTGCTTTCCCAAATTTATCAGGAACGAGGCAAGCCTCACCAAAAGTAGTTTGGGTAGGTGTCGATAAAGGCAAGGAAGAATGTATCCAATTAGCTAAACGAATAGACAACGACCTGAGAGGCTTGCCTCGTTATAGACTTGGGTTTCCAGTTGAATCCAAAGAATTTTTTCCTCATTTAACCTTAGGTAGGGTAAAAAATCCTCGTGGAGGCTTGCCTCGTAGTAGAAATGAGTTATCAAAATTAATCGCGGAGGCACGCCTCACGGAGTTAAAAACTAAATCTTTTGGGCAGATGTTTGTTTCTAAGGTAGAGGTAATGGGCAGTCAGTTAACCCCCAAAGGGTCAATTTATACCACCTTGCGTGAATTAGAACTTATGAAATAGTTATGAGTTGAGAGTTAGGAGTTGTGAGTTAGGAGTTAGAGGAAACTATTTTCTAACTCATAACTCCTAACTCATAACTTCTGTTTATGGAGCGGGAGAAGGGACTTGAACCCTCGACCCCAACCTTGGCAAGGTTATGCTCTACCAACTGAGCTACTCCCGCACCTGTTTATATTATACTCAATTACCTCATTTTTGTCAATCTTTTTTATAATTTTTTTTGTAATTATTTACCCAACTTAAAAAATAAACCACAAATTAACACGAATTTTAAACTATATTGGGACATTACATCCGTTGGGATATTAATCATGTGTGCTTATCCTGTTTCTGTATATCACCCCAAAAAGTATGCTTAACCAGTTAGAATTATACAAAATTTGTAACCCTTCAGTTATAGGTGGAAAAACATCCCCCTAACCCCCTTCAAAGATTATCATGTCCCACATCTTTTGATAGACAATTTTTCTACCTCTACATTTATAATAATGTCATGCCTAACAATAATGTCATCCCTTCGGGATTTAATGTAATACCAAAATAGAAATGTGTATTTATGGGATATATAGACGACGCAACAGGTAAAGCCTTTGGCAGATTTTATGAATATGAAGGCACTATTCCTGCGATGGAGAGCTTTAAGCATTATATCGAGGAATATGGAATACCTATAAGTATATATCTTGATAAACACTCAACCTACAAATCACCAGCTAAGCCTTCAATAGAAGATGAGATAAATGGCACAAAGCCATTAAGTGAATTTGAAAGGGCATCAAAGGAACTTAGGGTGGAAGTAAAACACGCTCATTCACCGCAGGCAAAAGGTAGGATGGAGGCTATTTAAGACATTTCAGGATAGGGTTGTAAAAGAGATGAGATTAAAAGATATAACAACGATAGAATCTGCTAACAAGTTTTTAGAGGGG
>JBDRHR010000122.1:0-3153 GCA_043816605.1 Nitrospirota bacterium | reverse complement strand
GGTCGAAGCAGGCATCAATTGCCTCATATTAAACCGGTTTACCAACTTCGGTAGACCGGATTCTTATAAGCTTACTGCCTGACAAGCAGAATTGTACGGAATTATTTTGTTTTCAAAGATCTTTATGCAACAAAGCCTTTTGCAGTTACAAAATGTAACCGTAAAGGAGGTTTTATGGAGAACAAAGGTGAAATAGCAATCTATCAATCTAAAAATGGCAAAACCAGTTTGGATGTACATCTTGAGCAAGATACTGTCTGGCTTACACAAAAACAGATGGGCACTCTTTTTAATAAAGGGGTTCCGACTATAAACGAGCATATCAAGAATATTTATAAAGAAGGTGAATTGGATAGGAGTTCAACTATTCGGAATTTCCGAATAGTTCAAAAAGAAGGGAATAGGCACATAGAACGCGACGTCGAACACTGTAATTTGGATACAATTATCTCTGTCGGATACAGGGTTAAATCACGGGAAGGCACTCTTTTCCGTATTTGGGCAACGAATGTTTTAAAAAATCATATGATAAATGGTTTTACGGTTAACTTCAAGCGGCTAAAGGAATTAGAAGATAAGATTGAAAACTTTGAGAAATTTAAATTCGTAATAAATAAGTTCCTTATTAACTCCGCCCGCCGGGATGTCTTAAATGCCGTCATAGACGAGGTGGAAGGCCTCAAAAAAGACTATAAAACGGTTCTCGAAGCACTGAAGAGGTTAGACATAAAGAAGGATAACTAAGTCAGTTGTTCGGAAATTCTGAACAACTACGGTTGACATAAATAGAAAGGACAGGCGACAAAATGACAAATGAATACATTTCCTTTGAAGGCAGGCGGTTAAGGGTTCACAGGTACAAGTCGCAGATTTTCGCGATAGACAGGGATGTTGCCGGGTTTTTTGGCGTAACGTTGAAATATCTGAAATTTATAACAAACATAAACAAAAAATATATGACAAGCGGGAGCAGTCAAAAAGTTACCCGGGACATTTTTGAGTACATAAAAAAATGCGATAATTCCATAGAAAAAAGTTATTATGTTTACAGCTTTGAGGGAATAATTGAATTGGCGTTTAAGATAAATAGGAGCGATATCGCGGCAAGGTTGTCCGTGTGGGTAATAAGAACTTTAACAAAAGAATGTAAACTGGATATGTTTGAACTATTGAGGAATATGGCTGCAGAAAGCAAGGATTAGTTTGTGAAGTCAACAAAGGGTATGGACAAATTGTCACCCCCCTTTTCATTGAAACATTGGGGAAGCTTGTCATTCCTGTGAAAACAGGAATCCATGTCGTACGATAATTGAACTACTGGATACCCGCTTTCGCGGGTATGACAGCTAATTTGGACAGCAATGACTAAACGCTATCCGCTATACGCTAAACGCTAAAATCATGGACACCGAAAAAATCAACGAATCAATAGAAGTCGGCGCCGTGTTCGGCAAAAACAGGATAAAGCCCAAATGGTTTGTCTGGAACGGCCGCAAACACGATATAAAAGAAGTCACTTACGCATGGAAAGCAAGGGAGGGGGATGCCGTCATATCGTATTTCGCGGTAACCGACGGCGCGACGTCTTTTGAGCTTTCGCTGAACCAGAAAACAATGCAGTGGGTACTCAATAAAACGGCGCTATTATGAAAAAACACTCAACAAACAAAATGTTATAATACCAAAGGGTATTGACAAATTGTCCATACCCTTCCGATTCGGATGGAAGGCGGCATTCAAAGAGTGAACTGTGCAAATACTGATGGTATATTCCGTTGACGATGTATAAATATAGTTGTAGAATAGAACAATAAGTGGAGGGATTCATGAGAATCTGTGGGGAAGATTGCAAAAAGGATAATGGTAATTGCTCACATGTAGGGAGTGACAGTTTGCCTGTGCAATGCGTAGGGCCATGGGTTGAGGATAAATATTATTTTCTGGAAAGATATTTGAATGCTACTTGTGAAGCAAGAAGAAAATTTTACGATAAGGGGAATGCAGTTTTTATAGACTTGTTCAGCGGGCCCGGCAAATGTATTATAAAAGATACAAAGCAAGAAATTAATAGTGGTGGTTTTCGGGCAATTAATCTTCGCAAGGTTCCTTTCAATGAGTATATTTATTGTGACATTGACGAGGAGAATACAGGTGCGTTTAAGAAAAGAATACCACCTGGGAATAAATGTTTTTTTAAAACAGGCGATGCCAATGCGGCGGTAATAGATGTTGCTAAAGAGCTTTTAAAAACATCGTATCGTTATCATTTTGCATATATAGATCCATTTGCGCCAGAAAATTTAAAGTTTAGCACTCTGAAAGAATTGGCACAATTAAATCGCATGGATATGCTTATCCATTTTCCCATAGGAGCAATTAAGCGAAATCTTGATAACTGGATGGGAAAATCCAATACTATTTTGGATTCATTTTTAGGGACTGATGCATGGAGAAGTAAGGTTAATGAAGCCAGAAAAAAAGGTGAACAGAATGTTTATCATGCACTGGCAGGTGTGTTTAAAGAACAGCTTAAATCTATTGGTTACCCGGAAATAAGATTACAGGAAGCTGAAGTGCCTGTTAAAAATACACGAGAAGTTAATTTATATGTTTTAGTTCTTGCAACTAAGAATAAACTTGCTCAAAAAATATGGGATAGCGTTATTAGAATTGATCCTGATGGACAACGGAGATTATTATAATGCAATATTTAGAGCGAAAATCATTGCTTTACAAAAGCGGGGTTGAATACGCCGATTTCTGCTTGAACCATGTGGAAGGGTGTTCTCATGGTTGCAAATATCCATGCTACGCTTTTATGATGAAAAAAAGGTGCGGGGTTGTTAAAACTTATGACGAATGGTGCAAGCCGAAGATAGTTTCAAATGCGTTGGAGCTTTTGGACAGGGAAATACCGAAATACAAGGACAGGATAAAATATGTTCATCTCTGTTTCTCAACGGATCCGTTTATGTACAGGCAGGATGAGATATGCGATTTGAGTTCAAAAATCATAGATAAACTCAACCTTAACGGGATAAGGTGCACTACGCTGACAAAGGGTGTTTATCCTTCCGAAATAGGCAAAAAGAACGGGCACAGTAAGGATAACGAATATGGTATCACGCTGGTTTCTCTGGATGAAAAATTCAA
>JBDRHR010000121.1:0-5800 GCA_043816605.1 Nitrospirota bacterium | reverse complement strand
GCAGATTTCACAGATTAAAATAAAAGACCTTTTGGATCTTTTTTCTTTATCTTCTCCTGATAATCTGCGTAATCTGCGGATATATATCTTCTCGATTTTCATACCTCTTTGTGAGACTAATGGCTCATGTGGGTTTCATATCTTTAATTTTTTCAATAAGTTCCGGCTTCATTTGCTCTCTCCTTAAAAAATTCATATTCCAGAGAATTACAGTACCTTTTTAATATAATAGCATATTTTTTAAAGTTGTCAAGAGATTTTTGTTGTAAAAACTCAGGAGTTGAAGTATAATCTAATGGTAATCATTCAGTTATCAGGTGTCAGGTATCAGAAATGAAAAGATTAATTTTGGGATTAGTGTTAATCTGGAATATTATTGCGGGCAATAGTATTGCCTTTGCCGGGATTGACTTGCCGACATCTGTAAGGATTGAGGATGAAACGGATATATTTGAATTGGCTGTCGAGGAAGTAATTATCTGGGATGATTATTATACCCTATCTTATTTTTACCAACATCCATTAGATTTGAACAAGGTAGAAATCTCACAACTTGAGGAACTGCCTAATATAACCCCTGATTTAGCCCAACAAATCTATGACAAAAGACCGTTTGCCAGAATTGAGGAGATAATTCCAATTGTCGGACAAGAGATATTTGACCAGATTAAGGTATTTAGCACGGTTAAACCAATCTATAAAGGGAACTTTGAGCTATGGCTGACTGAAACTAAGGATGATAATGAAAAATCAGCCCTCAATACAAGATTATGTTTTTATACTGAAGATATGGAATTGGGAGTACTTGGGGAAAGGGAGGACAAACTTAAGTTAAAGAAAAGATATTTATTGGTGGATAAACCTTCGGCATTTCCGAGAAAGACGCAAATTAAAATTTGCGATTACAAGGTGGTTCTTGGTAACTATCAAGCAAGATTTGGAGAGGGAGTTACCTATAATACCGCCCATCGGAAAACATATCGCGGGCTCGTGCCTGATGATGGTACCAGAGGAACTGATATTCAAGATGGACTGATAGTTGAGACCTCCATTGCTCAACTAACCTCTACCTTTTTTTATTCATGGGTGGATTTAGATGAATTCCCCCCCAATTCTGTTTTATCCGGGTTTGATGGAAAGGAGAAGTTGTGGGGAGAGAATCTTAGCTTTACAAAAAAAGATACCCATATCGGAGCCACGGGTTATGTAAGTAATTTTACCTCTAAAGATGGGGAAGATGAAAGGGTCGAGATTGTGGGAATAGATTTTTCGAAGAGGTTTAAGGAAATATCATCTCTGGGTGAGGCAGAGATTGCGGGCGAAATAGCAAAAAGTAAAAACCAGGCTAACGGACTATTCCTTAGAGGTTATAAAAAGTTCAGTAACTTTAAATATTGGCTTTCCTTGAGAAGATACGAGCAGGATTTTATTAACCCGCATAGTCAGGTAGCAGAAGGAGATGAAAAAGGAGGCTCTGCTGAAATTCACTATGATTCAACCGGCTTAAAAGTAAAATTATTTGGCGATTATCATCAACACTTTTCCACACTTATCACCGACGAAGAATATTGGAGTTCTATGGAGTACAGATTAAGTTATAATGCAAAGATTACGGCTAAAATTGAATGGGAAGATACGGACATAGCCCGAATTGGTGATGAAAAAAAGGTTTATTCTCTTGCGTTAGACACCAAGCCGCATTTTAAACTTGACATAAACTCTTATTATAGGTATACTAATGATGATGGGACAATTACCGATTACATTTATACCAAATTTATTTATAACCTTAAACCTGACTTTACTCTCACCGGAAGGTTCAAATATGGTCCAGACGGGAATAGAGAGACCTATGGTCAGGTAAAAATAAAGATGGGGGAGGAGGTGTACCACCTCGTTAAAGAATTAACGGCTAAATACACCTATACCCATAGTAACCCTCAACATAAGTTTTATTTAAGGATGAAGGTAGGGTGGTAGAAAGTTTATAAAGTAGAAAGTTTATAAAGTTTATAAAGTAGAAGGAGAGATGGAGAACGGGGAGAATTGGAGAAATCAATGTCCAATTAATCCGCAGATTACGCAGATTGTTAGAGAAAGATAGGGGAAAAAGAGATTCACTTTAAATTGTCTTTAATCTGTGAAATCTGCGAAATCTGTGGATATATTAGATTCTTCTCCGTTTCCCCATCTTCTCCACTTCTCCTTTGTTACACATCTGAATAGTTACAAAAATTCACAATCAAAAAGGAGGCAACGGTAAAATGAATTCAAGGAAAATAGTAGTAGGGTTAGTAGTTTTGTTGTTTATTTTAAGTTCTTTGGGAGGGCAGGCGGTCAATCTTTACACCGATTGGATTTGGTTTGGCTCAGTTGGGTATCAGGCTGTATTTATGAAGATATTGACCTCTAAAATCTGGCTTGGAGGAATCACAGGGGTACTTTTCTTTTTATTAACCTTTATTAATCCATTTTTAGCCGGTGTGCTTTCTCCAAAAAGGAAGCTCCTGATTATAGAACCTGATTTGTTTGAGATACCAAATAAAGAAAAATACGAGCCGCATATAAACAAAATCTTATTAGGGTTTATCCTTCTCATGGCTATTTTTGTCGGTTCCGGCTCTGCCGGGAAATGGACAGAATTCCTTCAATTTATAAATCCTATCACCACGCCTTTTGGGTTACTTGACCCTCTTTTTTCTAAGGACATCAGCTTTTATGTCTTTAAGTTACCGTTTATAAAGTATATCTATCAATTGCTATGTTTTAGTTTAGGATTAGGGGCAGTATTAACGATAGGTGTCTATCTTTTTGGCGGGGCACTTCGGATAACCACAAGGGGATTACGGATGACAGCGGCATTTAAGATTCATAGCTGTCTCTTATCAAGTTTAATCTTAGGGTTAATAAGCGTTGGCTGTATTTTAAGTATGTATGAATTACTTTATTCATCAAGGGGGGTAGCCTTTGGTGCCAGTTTTACGGATATTCATGCGAGTTTGCCTGTGCTTAAAATCCTTTCTTTATTAGGGTTAATCACCGCCTTAAGTTTTCTGATAAATATCTTTTTTACCAATTGGAAAATAGTTATCGGTTTATGTGGGTTAATGTTAGTCATCTCGGTGGTTGGTGGTCGGATTTATCCTGAAATTATCCAACGATTTCAAGTCGCACCTAATGAAATAAGGATGGAAGAGCCTTATATAAAATTGAATATTAAATATACCCGAGCCGCATATAATCTCGATGAAGTCCAAACGAAGGAATTTCCCGTTGAGGAAACCTTAACCCAAAAAGACCTCCAGACAAACGATATGACCATAAAAAATATCAGATTATGGGACCAGGAGCCACTTTTAAGTACTTATGGTCAATTGCAAGAAATTCGAACATATTATAAATTTGTTGGTGTTGACAACGATAGATATGTTGTTAATGGTGAATATCGCCAGATGATGCTTTCCCCACGAGAGCTATCTTATGAGCATTTACCCAGCAAGATATGGATGAATGAACATCTTACCTATACACATGGCTATGGGATTTGTTTGGGTCCTGTAAATAGGATTTCTAAGGAAGGGTTACCTGAATTTATGATTAAAGATATTCCGCCTGTCTCGCTGACAGACCTTAAATTGAAGCAACCTGAGATTTATTATGGTGAACTACCTAATGAATATTGTTTTGTAAAAACTAAGGCAAAGGAATTTGACTACCCTGCCGGCGATAAGAATGTATATACTAACTATACCGGAAGAGGGGGTGTCCCAATTAATTCATTATTTCGAAAGATGTTATTTGCCACAAGATTTCAAGAACCTAAGATATTTTTCTCAAACGAGATTACAAATGAAAGCAGGGTAATGTTATACCGGGGAATAAAAGAGCGGATAGACAAGATATGTCCTTTTATTAGTTATGACCAGGACCCATATATGGTTATATCTGATGGGAAATTATATTGGATTTGTGATGGATATACCGCAACTAATATGTATCCATACTCAGAACCTATGTATCCAAAGGCTCTTGGCAGGGCAAGTAATTACATCAGAAATTCCGTAAAGGTAGTCGTTGATGCCTACAATGGGGATATGAAATTCTATATCAGTGATTCCCATGACCCGATTATTCAGATGTATGCCGGCATATTTCCCGAAGTTTTTTTACCATTAGAAAATATGTCTCAAGATTTAAGAAATCATCTAAGGTATCCGGTGGATATGTTCACTATTCAAGCCATGATGTATAGTGCCTACCATATGCAAGACCCACAGGTATTTTATAACAAAGAAGATTTGTGGGCTATCCCGAAAAAGGTTGTGGGAGAAACTACTGCGGGAGGTGCTACCTCTCAAGCGATGGAACCATACTATACTATTATGAAATTAGGAGGTGCACCACCTCGTTCCGGAGAGTCAAAAGAGGAATTTATCTTGATGATTCCATTTACCCCGGCGAGCAAGGATAATATGATAGCCTGGCTTGCGGCAAGATGTGATGCACCAAATTATGGTAAGTTGTTAGTCTATAATTTCTCCAAGGAGAAGTTGATTTATGGTCCTACTCAAATTGAGGCACGAATTAATCAGGATGCAGAAATATCCCAGCAATTATCACTTTGGGACCAGCACGGGTCTAATGTTCATCGCGGTAGTTTATTAGTTATACCTGTTGAAAATTCCCTGCTTTATGTCCAACCACTCTATTTAGTGGCTCAAGAGGGTAAAATCCCGGAATTAAAAAGGGTCATTGTCGGCTATGGGGATAGGATTGCTATGAAAGAAAATTTAGAGCAATCTCTGGCGGAGATTTTTGGTGGGGCGGTAATGCCAACAGAAATTAAGGAAAAAGAACAGGTAGCACCTGTGGCGGAGGTAAAAGAAGAAAAAACTTTGTCAATCAAAGAACTTGCGGCACAAGGATTAGCCTATTTCCAAAATGCAGAAAAGCACCTGCGAGAAGGAAATTGGGCAGGATATGGAGAACAACTACAGAAGATAAAAGAGATACTCAGGACTTTAGGAAAATAAGTGTGCATTAATACTTTGTAACTATTTATCCAAGTGAAGTGTGAGGAAATTGGTAATCGGTAATTGGTGAGGAAGGTTATCGGTTATCGGTAAGAAGAGATAGTTAGGAAGCTATACTTTTACCGATTACTGATTACCTTCCTCACCGATTACCGATTATCAAAGTTTTATCAGATGGCTAAAGTGTTACAATTGGGCAAAGAGCGAAAATTTAAGTTTTTGGAGGGCTTGATATGGGAAATGAATTGATTTCTTCAACAAAAATAGCGGTTTTTAGGAGCAAAAAAATACGAAAGACCATTCATAATAACGAATGGTGGTTTTCTGTAGTTGATGTTATCGATGCTCTTACGGATAGCGAAGATGCCCGAAATTATTGGAAGGTGTTGAAGCACAGACTGATAAAAGAAGGTGCGGATCAAACGGTTACAAATTGTAACCAGTTGAAATTGGTGGCAAGCGATGGCAAGCTGCGTCTTACGGATTGTGCTAATACGGAAGGTATCTTTCGCATTATTCAGACAATCCCTTCGCCTAAGGCTGAACCGTTTAAAAGATGGCTGGCAAGGGTAGGTTACGAGCGGGTGCAGGAAATCGAAGACCCTGAACTTGCAACTAAGAGAACGCGACAGGCTGTTACGAAATAGAAATTCTGTCCATTTACTCAAATATCTCTGGAAATGACCATAGCCTGTCTGCAAAACTTATTCCTTCAAAAATCTCCATTACAATATAAAATTCTCAAAACATAACCAAAATGAATAATA
>JBDRHR010000120.1:0-28767 GCA_043816605.1 Nitrospirota bacterium | reverse complement strand
GGGGAATATGGAAAAATGTATCAACAGGATTCAAGGTGTTGAGGGGTCGAGGGGTCAAGTGGAATAAGGAAAAACTCTTCACTTAAACCCTTGAACCCTCGAATCCTGGACCCCTTTTCTCCCCCTGATAACTGACCCATTTCTGATCTACTTACTTTTTAGTTGACTTAATTTTTATTATATGGTATAATTTTAATACTTGTAGTTAAAAGAGAATAGACTTGAGAAAATCAGGAGATTGGAGATGGTAGAAGATAAAATTCTGGTAGGAATTCTTATGGGTAGTGATTCTGACCTTAAAGTGATGAGCCAGACAATTAAGGTCTTAGAGTTTTTTGAAATTAGACATGAGATAATTATTACCTCTGCCCATAAGACATTAAAAAAGACAATAGACTATGCCCAAACGGCACAGGATAGAGGAATAGAAATAATAATTTGTGGTGCGGGATTATCAGCGGCATTACCAGGTGTGGTAAGTTCCCAGACATTCCTGCCGGTAATTGGAGTACCTCTTTCAAATGAAAAATCTTGTCTTAATGGAGTTGATGCGTTATATTCTATCATGCAAATGCCACCTGGTATTCCAGTAGCTACTATGAGTATTGGAGAATTGGGAGCTAAAAATGCCGGCTTATTAACTATACAAATTTTAGCGTTAAAATATCCTGTCATTTATCCTGAGTTAAAAAAATACCGTGATAGATTAACGAACGAATTAGAAGGGAAAAATGAAAAATTAAACGAATTAGGATATGAGAAATATTTAGAAAAACATAGTAAGTAATGTATTGGTATGCCTGTACAGACATAGAATAAAAAGAAGGTGAAAAAATGGATTTTACCTTCTCGCCTGTTCAGAGGATTTAATGAAATTGATAAATAAAAAAGGTTTTATGCCAAAATAGTGAAACAATGGGAGTTAGGATTAAACTACAATGTAATTATTTAAGTGTCAAGTTGTAGATAATGTGTGATAGAACAGGCATCTTGCCTGTTAAAGGTATTATAGGTAATAGAGAAAATAGTTTCCTGTAACTTACAACCTATTACTTGATAGAAGTAATCTATTTTTCATATAGAAGGGAGTTGAAGAAGACATGCCAGCAAAAGTAGATATTCGAGGGGATGAATCCCTGGATAATGCTTTAAGAAGATTTAAGCGTTCTTGCCAACAGGCAGGTGTAATTACGGAAATGAAGAAACGAGAGCATTATGAAAAACCAAGTGAAAAAAGAAGAAGAATTATCGCTCGCAGAAAAAAAAAGATATAAATTGAGGCTTTTGTTTATGAGGAGTTTCAGGTGGATAATATTATTATGGTTATTAGTATTAAGCCAGATAGAAGCTAAAGGGGTTTCTGCGACAAGTAATCCTTGGCCTATGCTTCAACATGATTCACAACGGTCAGGAGAAACTACTTGTATCGGAATAAAAGACCCCCTTCTTAAATGGAGTTATTTTGCTAATAGCTGTATCTTTGCCTCATCTGTCATAGACCGATTAGGAAAAATCTATCTGGTAACAGAAGATGGGAATTTACACATTATCTCCTTGTCAGGTAAAAAAGAAAAGATTATATCTATTGGAGTTAAAATTGATTCAACACCTGCTATCTCAAAAGATGGTTATATCTATGTAAATGTAAGTGATGGACATGTGCTATGTTTTAACTCAAGTTATGAGCGTCAATGGGTATATGATACTAAAAGCAGGATTAAAACATCTTCTATTGCCCTGAGTGATGATGGAATAATCTTTACAGGAACAGAAGATGGGATACTTCATGCCATAAATAAAGATGGAAGCCCTAAATGGCAATACCAGACAGAAAGTAGCATTCAATCTTCACCTGCTATTAGCCATGAAGGTATAATTTATATTGGTTGTGAAGATGGTAGTCTCCATGCGATAAATTCAGATGGAAGTCTTAGGTTTAAAAAGGATGTTGCCATATCTACTTTTTCATCACCTGCTATTGATTCAGAAGGAAATGTTTATATCGGCTCTTCAAATAAAATTTTATCAGTGATAACCAAAGACGGAGAAATTTTTTCTATCCCGATTAAAGCTCAAATTTATTCTTCCCCTACCGTATCAAAAGATGGTTCTGTTTATATTGGTACTGATGAGGGGCTTTTTAGAATTACCAAAAAAGGTGTCTGGTGTGCTAAAACAGGTAAAATTTTTAATTGTGCACCGGCTATCAGTTACGATGGTATAATTTATGTTGCCTCTTTTGATGGTAGGATTCATGCTGTTAACTCGGAAGGAAAAATAATTTGGAGTTATGAAATTGGTTTTGGACCTACATCGTTAGCTATTGACCAGAACGGAAATATATATGTTGGTTCTCGGGACAGAAATTTATATGCTATTGGTTCCTGGATTACACCCAAAGCACATGAAGAGGTATTACCTCAGGTGCCCAAGATAGTAAAAAGGGTGATAGAAAAGGTAGAAGAAGCAAAGAAGGAAGTAAAGGAAGTAAAGCCTATTATACCTCCAAAGCCACCCGTTAAGGAAGAAGTTGTGATTCCACCTACATCGGTTGCACCTCCAAAACCACCTGTGGAGGAGGAAGAGGTTGTGACTCCACCGACGGTTATTACACCCTCAAAACCGCTTGTAAAAGAAGAACTTTTAGTTCCACCTTTACCTATTGTCCCTCCAAAGCCAGCCATTAAGGAAAAGGTTGTAACTCCACCTACACCTGTTGTCCCTCCAAAACCACCTGTAAAGGAAGAGGTATTAGTTCCACCTACACCTATTGCACCTCCAAAATTACCTATGGAAGAAAAGGTTGTAGCTACACTTCCACCTTTACCACCAACTAACTTACAGCTTGTTCCCATTTCACAAAGCGAGATAAAACTCTCATGGAATGATAATTCAAATAATGAGCAAGGATTTAAATTAGAACGAGCCTTATCATTACAGAAATATGTTCAGATAAAACTACTACCCGCTAATACCACTTCGTATATAGACAAAGGACTTAAAAAGGATACGCGTTATTCCTACCGGATAAAGGCATATAATTCAGTGGATTCTGATTATTTAGATGAGGCTTCAGTCCGAACACTGGATGTCTTACCTGCGTTACCTACTAACCTGACCGGGGTATCAAATCTAAGTACACAAATAAAACTTTCCTGGTGTGATAATTCAGATAATGAGGTAGGCTTTAAACTCGAAAGAAAACTAAAAAGTGAATTAGCCTATACTCAAATAGCCATTTTGAATCAAAATATCGGCTCTTATCAAGATTTTGACCTGACACCCAATACAACCTATTGCTATCGTGTCCGGACATACAATTGTGCGGGGAACTCTGAGTATTCAAACCTGCTGACAATGAATACCTCACCTGTAATACCCTTTGTGCCAACAGGTCTTAAATGTGATTCAATTTCTTCAAATCAGATAAATTTATCTTGGAGTGATAATTCTGATAATGAATTGGGATTTAAACTTGAGCGAAAAACTGAAAGAGAAAACTATAAAGAAATAGGTGTTATTTCTACAAATATTACTACCTGTGAGGATAAATCTCTGTCCCCTAATACAACTTATTATTATCGGCTCAGGGCATTTAATCAGGGGGGTAATTCAAGTTATTCAAATGAGCAGGAGGCAACTACAAAGGATACCATTCCTTATGCACCCTCTGGCCTTCTTTCAAAACCTATCTCCACCACGCAAATAGACCTTTACCATGTGCATCTGTCCTGGCAGGACAATTCAAATAATGAACAAGGATTTAAGATTGAACGAAGGGGAAAAATAACGGGTTACACTCAAATTGCTATCTTATTAGCTAATACTACTACATATCAGGATAAAAATTTAGTTCCTGATACTACCTACTATTATCGTCTGAAGGCTTATAATTCTCTTGGGGATTCGGATTATTCTAACGAGCAGATGCAAGAATGCAAAACATTAGATGTTGTACCAACTATACCAATTTTACCGGTCACAGGTACACTTGTTGCATCACCATCTGCACCAACTGCCCCAGTTGCACCAACACATCCTGCCTCACCTAAACCTGAACCTCAAATTCAACCAATGGATATAAGTCCTTATTCAGGTATAGAATCACCCAGACTTTCCTGGACATATCCAACTAACGCTAAAATCTATCGCTCTAATCCAGCAATTGATGCTCAGGGAAGAATTTATGTAGGCTCAGAGGATGCATCTCTTTATTGTCTATCATCTGAAGGTAATTTAATCTGGAGTTATCCAACCAAAGGAGGGATAAATACCGCTCCGGCAATTGGTGAAGATGGTGAAGTCTATATTGTCTCTGGCGATAAAAATTTATATGCTCTGTTGCCTAATGGCACTTTAAAATGGAAATATCCGGTTAAATTTCCGGTTGAGGCATCGGTAGTCATTGCACCTAACTTTACTATTCATGTATTTACCTCAAATGGAAATATATATTCCATCCATCCTGATGGAAGGTTACGGTGGATGAGTTATCTCGGTGGAGGAATGATTACCCAAACACCGGTAATTGATGCTCATGGGAATATTTACATAGGGGCATCTGGACCAGACGGAGGGTTATTCTGTCTTGATTCAAAAGGTGCTCTTAAGTGGAAATATACCGAGTCAGGCGAGGCAACTACATCCCCTGCGGTTGATGTAAATGAAAATGTCTATATCGGGTTGAATAACGCCCTCTGTTGCTTTAATCCTGATGGAGTCCTTCAATGGACAATTAAACCTAAAAAAATGGGGTGGACAAAATTTTCACCGGTGGTAGGAATAAATGGTGTGATTTATTATAATTTATGTTGGGGTTCACAGGAAGGTGATTTGATAGCTATCAAGCAAGATGGTAAGATTTTATGGGAATATCCTGTTGGTTGGAGTACCTTCTCACCAAAGGTTGATTCTGCAGGAAATATATATGCAAGCTCAAATAGTTATAACCTGAGTTGTATTTTGCCTGATGGAAAGTTAAAATGGAATTGGACGATTGATTCTATGCTAAGTACATCTCCTGATATAGGTAAAGATGGGACTATTTATGTTGGAGCTTCTAATGGACAACTATATGCCCTGGGTAAAGGTGATAAATCCCCCATTGCTCCAGATAATTTAATGGTAAAGGCAGTTTCTTCATCGCAAATAAATATTACCTGGTCTGATAACTCAAATGATGAATCAGGATTTGTTATTGAACGAGGAGTTACAGCAAAGGCTTATAGTGAATTAGCCGTCCTTCCTTATAACATTAATAGTTATCAAGATGAAGACATTCTTCCACTTACAACTTATTATTATCGAGTAAAGGCATTTAACCAAACAGGCGCGACTGGTACAGGTGCACCTGATAAAGGTAACTCGGATTATTCTAATTCCGTTTATGCCAAGACATTAGATATGCCACCATCATGCCCTACTTTAATTTCTATTATATCTTTAAAACCAGGGGATGATTTAAAATTAAGCTGGCAAAATCCAAAAGAAAAAACCTTTTCGCACCTTACGATTTATCGCTCGATTGTTAAAAATAAATTAGGAACTTTGATTGCCGATGGGCTCAAAGCAACTACCTGGCTTGATACTGACCTGGTTAATAAATTATCTTACTATTATACCTTTGTGGCGGTTGATATTTATGGTAATAAATCTCTACCTTCCATTCAATATGTCGGTGTGCCTATGGATAATCTTTCACCAACGGTAACAGGAAATACTCCAATTGGTGAGAAGGTTTCTACTGAGCTGCCGATTACTATTACTTTTAGTGAAGAGATGCATAAGGAATCAATAAAAGAGGCGGTTTCTATTACACCTATGGTTACAGGGACTTTCACATGGGAGGGGAATAAACTTATCTGGACACCTATCTCTGATTTATCTGGAAGTACAAAATATACCGTAAAGATTTCCACAAAGGCAAAAGATTTAGAAAGTAATCATCTGCAAAAGTCATTTATTTGGCAATTTACCACATTTAATCCTTCACCAATAATCTGGTCCTATGCCCCACTTGACCTATCACCAAAAATATATGAGGGAGATTCATTAGCCTTTGCAGTATCTGCCGCAGACCCTAATCATGAGAAACTAAGATATAGCTGGAAATTAAATGGGATTGAGAAATCTACAAGTAATTCATGGACATACATAGCTGGTCATACGGACGCAGGCACTAAAACAATAACTTTAAGGGTAGCAGATGGGACATCGGTGGTTCTGAAAAATTGGTTTTTAACCGTAATTGAAAAAAATATACCTCCAAGACTCATCGTCATAGACGATACAACCATAAATATAAATGAACTTTTACAATTCAATGTTTCTGCCAATGATGAAGATAATGACCAGTTAACTTACACCGTTTCAAATTTACCTCATGGAGCTATTTTTTCTTTGCAGACGAAGATATTCACCTGGCATCCTGCCAAAGAACAGGGTGGTACTTACGAAATAAGTTTTAAAGTAAGTGACGGCAGAGGTGGAGAAGATATAAAGAAGGTCAAAATCCATGTTAATCACCCACCAAGAATGGAGTAAAGGGGTTAGGGGGATGTTTTCCTTGCCAAAATAACTCCACATAACTAAGAAATTACCTAAATCAACTTTTCCTTGAATATGATGATGAAATCGCTAATTCCTCACGATATTTAGCCACCGTTCTTGTAGCAATTTTTATCCCCTGTTGCTCAAGGATTTCTGTAATTTTACTATCACTTAAAGGATTTTGTTTGTCTTCTCTATCTACTACCTCTTTTATCTTTTCTTTTACGGCAAGGGTAGAAATAACATTCCCATCTTTAGTCTGCATGCCTCCTCTAAAGAAGAATTTTAAAGGATGGATTCCCTGTGGTGTTTTGACGAATTTATTCGAAATCGCACGACTTACGGTACTTAAATGAACCTCAACTTCCTTGGCTATATCTTCTAACCGCATAGGGACAAGTTTTTGCTCACCATCTTTGAGAAACCCTTTTTGTGTATTAAATATTACCATTGCCACATGTCTTAGCGTTTGTTTTCTCTTCTCCATACATTCCAAGAAAAACAATGCCGACTTCATCTTCTTCTGAATATATTCATTTTCTTGAATAGATAAGTTCTTCTCTCTCAATAACCTTTGATAATAAGAACTAATCCTTAAACTTGGTATCCACTCATCATTAATCTCTAAAATAAGCCCTTCCTCTTCTGTATTTGAGATAATAATTTCTGGAATAATTTGGGGTGGATAAAATCTTTCATAAATCCGGGTTGGCTTTGGTTCTAACGATTTAACCATGAGCTTAATTAATTCTTTAACCTCGTCTATAGAAATATTCATCTGGAGGGCAATCTGTTCATAGTTTTTATCTTGAATTGCCGGCAGATGATTTCTAATTAAAGGTGCAAGAAGAGAATCCTCCATCCCTAAATCTCTAACCTGTATTAGCAAACATTCCTTCAGGTTACGAGCCCCTATCCCGGCAGGCTCAAATTCCTGAATCTTACTTAATACCTTTTCAACCTCCACAATGTCAACCTTTGCCTCATTAACTACCTTATCAACTGCATATAAAAAATATCCGTCTCCATTAATATTATCAATAATTAACTCCCCTATCTCATATTCCTTGTCTGAAATAGGAATCATACGAAGTTGTTGAAGTAGATATTCTTTTAGCGAGAGTTGATGTGCCGGCAAATTATCAAATATAGGATTAGATTCAGAGTAACTTGCTACTTCATCAATACCTTCAGAGATGTTGTCCTCCCGGGTATTTCTTGAAGCCTGAAAAAACTCCTCCCAATTTATCTCATCTTTGACTTTTTCCTCTTTTTCTACATCAGGAAGGTCAACAACTGGAAGTTGTAGGGTAGCGGTTTCATCCTCTTCTAAAACCGGATTTTGAAGTAATTCCTCTTGAATTGCATCTATTAGTTGTAGGTTAGAGAGTTGTAATATCCTTATCTTTAATTCCTGTTGAGGGGATAGTTTCGTTTGTTGTCGTTGGGTTTGCGTAAGAGTTACCTTTGTCATTGAAAAACCTCATCTGGATAGGCTATAGGCTATTAGGCTGTAGGCTGTTAGTCTCTTACCTACAGCCTAATAGCCTACAGCCTAACAGCCTACAAATTAATCGCCAGAGACCAACCCCCCGGCTAAAGGGGTTACAGTCATTACTTTTTGGGCTATATCAGGATATTTAGCAATAAATTCAACTTCACAATCAAGTAAAGGTTTCTGGGTATGAACATTGGCATATCTAACTAATTCTAATATTTTAGTTGCCTCTTCCTGGTCTTTAAATTTTATCTCTAATTTTTCGGCAACATTTCTAAAGCCTTTAATTCCAGAATACTCACCGGTAACAATCTGTCTTCCGGTCTCAACAACTTCAAGTTTCCCGCGTCCTAATTCTTCAAAGTCATACAGTTCATAATTTCGTCTATCCTTTAATGCCCCATCAGCATGAATGCCCGATTCATGGGCAAAGGCATTAGCTCCAACTGCGGTTTGATTTATAGGAATTGGGACTCCAAAGGCTATTGAGGCATATTTTGCAATTTCCCAGGCACAAGAGAGTTTTACCCGCTCATCTAAAATGTATTTTGCACCTGTTCCAAACCCACTTGACTTTTGTAAGGCTAATATCACTGAGACCAAATCAGCATTTCCCGCTCGCTCACCCATACCATTTATACAGGTGTTAATATAGGCATCTACACCACCATCAATCGCACCTTTTGCCCCGGCTACAGAACATCCTACAGCCATACCTAAATCATTATGGCAATGGAGTTCAATAGGTATTTGTGTTTCTTTAGCTAATAATTTTATCCGCTCATAAATAGTGAATGGGTCATCATAACCCAGTGTATCACAATATCTTATACGGTCTGCACCGTGACTCTTAGCCGCATGGGCAAACTCTATCAAAAATTCATCATCTGTTCTTGAGGCATCCTCAGCATTGACACCAACAGTCTCTATCCCTAATTCTTTGGCTCTATCTAAGGCATCGGTCATCATCTGGATTAGATTAGGTTTAGTCGGATTTTCTTTGGGTGACCTGACTATCCTGTCTCCAAATTTCCCAACCGTCATCTGAACTGAGGTAGAAATAGATATATTCAAATGTTTTATCTTTGGAACATTGCGAAAACTTGCCTCAATATCATCAACTATTGCCCGACACCAACCGGATAAAATAATAGGTTTTAGCACACCCATCTCAACTAACTCAAGGTTAGCATTGAGATAGTGTAGTTCATGGCGAGTTACCGGAAAACCAAATTCACTCTGGTGAACTCCCATCTCATTAAGATAAAGATTAACCATCGTCTTTTCTAATTTAGCCAGTCCTAATTTAGCCGTCTGCACACCATCTCTATTAGTCACATCAATCAAGTAAATTTTATTCATCTTATTCCTCCTTTTTAAAGCGGTAGCGAGCTACCGCACTCCATATTTTATCCTCCAAAGGTATCTTTGAATTTATCAAAGAATCCTTTTTCTGATTTAAAATCCGATTTATCACTAATTCGTTCAAGTTCCTCAAGAAGTTGTTTTTGCCTCTCAGTTAATTTAGTAGGTGTCATAACAATTACCCTCGCAAACAAATCCCCTCTTCCATACCCATGCAATGAAGGTATTCCCTTACCTTTTAGCCGAAATACCTTATGGGTTTGAGTGCCGGGTGGGATTTTCATTTTAATCCTTTCCCCATCTACGGTAGGTATTTGAATTTCCGTGCCTAATGCTACTTGAGAGAAACTTATCGGTATCTCACAGATAAGGTTATTATCCTCCCGGATAAATGTCTTATCCTCTTTAACCACAATAACGACATATAAATCTCCGGCTCCACCGCCATAACCGCCTCCCTCTCCTTCTCCTCTAAGTCTAATCTGAGAGCCGGTATCTACTCCGGCTGGAATTTTAACCGTTATAGTTCGGGAGCGTGCTATCTTCCCTTTTCCATAACATCTCTCACAAGGGACGGTAATAATTGTTCCCTGTCCATAGCATTTATCACAAGTCTTAGCAATCGAGAAGAATCCTTGCGCAAATCTTACTTGACCAGTACCTTTACAAGATGGGCATTCTTTTGTCCCCACACCTGGTTTACCCCCACTACCATTGCAAACAGGACATACCTCATTACGGTTAAAAATAATTGTTTTCTCACAGCCAAATGCAGCTTCCTTTAAGCTAATCTCTAAATCATACCTTAAATTTGCTCCATGATAAACCTTTCTACCGCTACCTCCTTGTGTGCGAGTAGTTCTTCCCAAAAAATCTTCAAATATACCCCCGCTAAAAAGATTACCTAAAACATCCTCTATGTCTGAGTAATGTGTGAAATTATTCCAGGTAAATCCACCTGAACCAAAGGCATTTTTTATTCCCTCATGGCCATATTGGTCATATTGAGCACGCTTGTTAGAGTCACTTACTATCTCGTAAGCCTCAGATAATTCCTTAAATTTCTCCTCTGACTCTTTTTTGTTGTCTGAATTAACATCTGGATGGTGTTTCTTAGCTAATCTACGGTAGGCATTTTTTATTTCCTCTTGAGTAGCACCTTTACTTATCCCTAAAATTTCATAATAATCTCTTTTTTTAGCCAAAGTCTACACTTTACTCCTTTCTTGCAATAGGTCATATAGGACTTATAAGTCCTATATGACCTATTGCACTCATACCCCTTCTTTACTTCTTATCCTCATCCTCTACTTTAAATTCCGCATCCACCACATCCTCTTTCTTCTCCTCATGCGTTTCTTCCTGTTCCGGAGGTGTGGTTTGAGTTTCTCCCTGCTGCTGTGCGGATGCCTGTTTATACATCTCCTCAGCTATTTTATATGAGGCTGTAGTTAATTCTTCCATCGCCTTTTTGATGGCATCAATATCTTCACCCTCTAATTTCTTTCTTAAATCAGCAGTTGCCTCTTCAATCTTTTTTCTATCATCCTCAGAGACCTTATCACCGTATTCCTTCAATGTTTTTTCCGTAGTATAGACTAAGGTATCTGCCTGATTACGGGTTTCTATATCTTCCTTGCGTTTCTTATCTTCTTCCGCATGAGATTCTCCTTCTCTAACCATTTTTGCTACCTCATCCTTAGATAATCCACTTGAAGAA
The DNA here is from genome assembly GCA_043816605.1 of Nitrospirota bacterium. Lineage (GTDB taxonomy): Bacteria > UBA9089 > CG2-30-40-21 > CG2-30-40-21 > SBAY01 > JBDRHR01. Next base: position 17,635 of record JBDRHR010000120.1, on the reverse strand, counting down.
GTAATTTTAATAGCCTGTTCTTTGCCTGTGCCTAAGTCTTTCGCTGAGACACTTACAATCCCATTGGCATCAATATCAAAAGATACCTCAATCTGAGGCATACCCCGTGGTGCAGGTGGAATACCAATCAGGTCAAACCGACCTAAACTTTTCATTCCTGTATCATAAGCCATCGCCCGTTCACCCTGCAAGACATTAATAGTTACTGCTGTTTGACCATCAGCCGCGGTAGAGAATACTTGAGATTTTTTCGTCGGGATGGTGGTATTTCGTTCAATTAATTTAGTAAATACCTGCCCTAAAGTCTCAATCCCTAAAGACAACGGCGTTACATCAAGTAGAAGAACATCCTTTACCTCGCCTTGTAATACGCCGGCCTGAATAGCCGCACCTACAGCGACTACCTCATCTGGATTGACGCCTTTATGCGGTTCTTTACCAAATAATTCCTTAACCACTTGTTGAACTTTTGGCATTCGAGTCTGACCACCAACCAAAACCACCTCATCAATCTCACTGGCTTTAAATCCTGAATCCTGTATTGCCTGATGACAGGGACCCATAGTCTTATCCACTAAATCATCCACCAATTCCTCTAATTTTGCTCTGGTCAGGGTAATATTCAAATGTTTAGGTCCTGAGGCATCTGCGGTAATAAACGGTAGATTAATCTCATTCGTAACGGTTGTAGAAAGTTCACACTTGGCTTTTTCTGCCGCCTCTTTTAATCGTTGAAGTGCCATTTTATCCTTGCGTAAATCAATCCCCTGTTCCTTTTTAAATTCATCAGCCAACCAATCTATTATCCTCTGGTCAAAATCATCTCCACCAAGATGTGTATTGCCATTAGTTGCCTTTACTTCAAAAACACCTTCTCCTATTTCCAATATAGAAACATCAAATGTGCCGCCGCCTAAATCATAAACTGCTATTTTCTCATTTTTCTTTTTATCCAGACCGTAGGCTAATGATGCCGCAGTAGGCTCATTGATTATTCGTAAAACCTCAAGCCCGGCAATCTTGCCTGCATCTTTAGTTGCCTGACGCTGAGAATCATTAAAATAGGCAGGAACGGTAATAATCGCCTGGGTAACCTTCTCACCCAGATAACTTTCAGCATCCTCCTTTAATTTCCGCAATATCATTGATGATACCTCCGGTGGAGAATATTCTTTATCCACTACCCGAACACAGACATCACCATTTTTCGCCTCTATAACCTTAAATGGCACCTCGCCTCTTTCTGTTCCAATCTCTGAGTACTTTCTTCCCATAAATCGTTTAATGGAATAGACCGTATTTTCAGGGTTAGTGATTGCCTGCCTTTTAGCTATTTGCCCGACTAATCGTTCCCCTGTTTTGGTAAAACCAACCACAGAAGGGGTAGTCCTTCCTCCCTCTACATTGGCAATTACCTTTGGTTCGCCACCTTCCATGATGGCTAAACAAGAATTGGTAGTTCCTAAATCAATACCTACTACCTTTGACATATTTTATCATCCTCCTTTTTAATTTAAAGAATAGGTCATATAGGACACATAAGACCTATATGACCTATTCTTTTCCTTTTTTACTGACTGCTACCTGTGCCGGTCTAATCACCTTATTATTAAGCACATACCCTTTTCTCACCTCCTGGGTAACTGTATCCTCAGGATATTTATCCGATTCAAGGTGCATTAGTGCCTCATGGACATTTGGGTCAAAAGGCTTTCCGATTGATTTTATAGTTCCAAGTCCATTTTTCACCAGAACATCCCCTAATTGCTTACGGATTAACTCTACGCCCGGTAGAAAACTTTCCAAACTATGAGATTTCTGGACACCCATTAATGCCCAGTCAAAACTATCCAAAACCGATAATAAATCAGTGATTAATCCCTCAGCGGCTAATTTTATAAATTCTATTCTTTCCCTTTCCTGTCTCTTTTTATAGTTCTCAAATTCTGCCTTAAATCGCCTGAGATGGTCAAGGTATTCATCGGCAAGCCTACTTTGTTCTTCAAGTTTGGCTAATTCCTCTTTGGTAATACTTACTTTAATAATCCCCTCTCCAGAGGGGATTGGGGGTGTATTTCCTCCCTCTTCTACCTTAACTTCCTCTTTTTCTTCAGTCTCAACTATTTTTTTCTTACTCAAATTTTTTCTCCCTAATAAATTTTTGTCAGGAATTTACCTATGGTATCCGCCATAAATCTAACTATCGAGATAACATGCGGATATACCATCCTTTTTGGACCTATGACGCCAATTGTCCCCACAGGTTCATCCTCAATCTTATAAATCGCTGTAACCACACTACACTCATAAAACTCTTGATAAGGGTTCTCATACCCAATACTGATAGATATTTCCTCATCCTCTAAATGCTGTGTTAACATCTCACACAATAAGGTTTTTTCCTCATATATCCTAAATATTTTCCTGACTAAATTTATGTCATTAAATTCAGGCTGTTCTAATAGATTGCTAAATCCCTCAAGATATACTTTTTCCCGTTTAGGTATTAAACTTACCCCCACATAATGAGAAAAAGCAGACAGGAGACGAGTAGTATTTTGCATCATCTGTTCCAACTCACTACTTTGCTCATATCCTTGAACAATGTTGTCTTTTTCCCCTTCCGGCAATGGTTCCTCTTCCATCAAGGAATCTATATATACCCGATACCCTTTATCCGTAGGAACTCTACCGGCAGAGAGATGAGGCTGAGTGATATATTCAGTTTGTTCTAACTCTTGCATGGCATTACGAATACTCGCCGGTGATAAATCAAATATCTCTGCCAGTGAAACAGAACTGACAGGCTTCCCCTTAAAGGTAAAATCCTCAATAATGGCTTTTAAAATTCTATTGTTTCTTTCTGAATGATGTGGATTTTTCATAATAAAACCTCAACCGTAAGGTTTCAGTAATCAGGCATCAGCCTTCAACTCTAACCATCACCCTTCGACAAGCTCAGGGTGACAGTGTTGTCATAGTGAGCCTGTCGAACCATGATAGCTGACAACTGAATGCTTACCCCCCAACCTTTTAAGAAATTAGCACTCAATCCCTTTGAGTGCCAATTTTCCTATTAATAGGATACCATTTAATTTAATTTTTGTCAATAAATTTTTTAGAGTTTGTTACTGCAAAATAGGGAAAATGGAGGAAAACAGAGGGAAACATCCCCTATTTCCTGATGAATTTCTCCAAGCATTTGTAATGGGTCAATCATTGGTGGATTAATTCATTCTGTAAATAGTAATCGAATTAAGCGAATTAAACGAAAGGCAATTAAATTCGTTAAATTAGATTACTACCTATCCTTTAATTAATAAAATTCCCCACGCATAACTGACCGATTACAAGCATTTTAATTTTTTGCTTGACTTGAGTGTTTTTTATAAGGTATAATATTCATCAGACAATAGAGAGTTAAGAAAATTTCAGGTAAAAACTTTTGACAATACCAATACTTTATCAAGGAGAAAAATTATGACTGGAATTATCTTAGCCGGTGGTAAGGGTAGTCGATTAGGGAATATCAATAAAGCCCTTATTAAATTAGGTGGGGTTACCATTATAGAACGAGTCATTGAGGGGTTAAAAAAAACTTTGTTTGACGAGATTATCATCTGTGGTGGGCAAAACCCAATTAAGGATACAATTCAAGAGGCTCGCCTCGATGAGACTCGTCTTGATGGTCTAACCCCAATTGAGGACATAATCCCTCATAAAGGACCGTTAGTCGGGCTTTATAGTGGACTTATGAAATCTACGAGTTTCTATAATTTTGTTGTCGCCGGTGATATGCCTTTTTTGAATACCAATCTAATTAAGTATATGAAGGATAAAATAAGTGGATCAGATGTCCTCATACCTAAAACCCAAAGGGGAGTAGAACCCCTTCATGCCATCTATTCTAAGAATTGTCTGGAGATAATCAAGCGAAAAATATTTAGCGAAAAGGCTTGCCTTGTTAAGGAAAAACTTTCAATTGAATCTATCTTTAGTGAGTTAAAGGTAGAATATATTTTAGAAGATGAGATACGGCAATTTTCCCTGCCTGAAATTGCCTTCTTTAATATTAATACGGAACAAGATATAGAAAAGGCAAAAAGGTTAGTTGAAGAATTAAGGATGTTATCAAAGAAATTAGGAGAACTTAGTGTCCCACCTTGAATGTGAAATGCACTTTTCTTTGTATTCCACATTCAAGGGCTGACTCTATCCCCTACTCAGGTTTAATAAATTTAAAAATATCAAATATCTGCTCTACATCCATAACTGTAGCCAGGGTAACTTTCATCTCGTCTTCTCCACTACCCAAATCTGAATCTACAAACCAACTAACAAACATTTTGGTTTTAGCTTCAGTTTCATAAATAGGTAGGAATCCACTGCATTTCAATCGCCACATTTCTTTTTCTGAGAAATTTTGACTTTCACCAGTACCTACCTCGATATAAGCACCATCAAATTTGCCTTGTATTGTCCAGAGCCTTAATCCTACAAACCATCTCCACAAGATATCAGCCTTAACATCCTCAGCATTTACACCTCCTCCTTTAACAAGTAACCCGAGTGTCACGGTATGTGAGCCTTGTGGTGAGTTTTGGATAAAAGGCATAAACTTCCAAAATTCATACAAAAGCCCAAGATTAAAATCCAGAGCCTGTTGGGCAGTTCCACTTATAGTTCCTTCCTCTTGTGCAACTATACTGGACAAATTAAAGTTACCCAGGAATGTCCATGCATTCACCTTTCCTTTCTCAGAGGAATCTAACTGCTCACCTCCTGATAGTCTATTCTGGACATTTAAGCCAATTAATGGAAATGCCTTAGCAAATTTTTCTTTACTCAGGGCATATTCCGGCCCCAAAAATAAATTTATTGCATGAGCATTCATAGGGCTAAAGGAAGAGGTATCTGTTCCTTCAGCATCAACTGAACCTACCATTAAAAACAATCCCATTCCGATACTTATCGCAAGTAAAGTTTTTTTCATTTTTTTATCATTCTCCTTTATAGTTATTTATTAGCGGATATTTACCGCACAAACCTTTAACTCAGGGATTTTGGCTATCGGGTCTAAAGCCGCATTGGTAAGAATATTAGCCGCAGATTCGGCAAAATGGAAGGGGATAAAAACTAACCCTCTGGCAACTATATCCGTTAGTTTAGCCTTTATTTCAATCTTGCCCCGACGGGAGGAGACAGTAACTGCATCGCTCTCCTTTATTCCTAAAAATTCTGCGTCCGCCGGATTGATTTCAATGTAACCTTCCTTACAAATCTCATCTAAACCCACTGACCTGCGGGTCATTGAGCCGGTATGGTAGTGGTAAAGCATTCTACCGGTAGTCAATCGGAAGGGATATTCTGCGTCCGGGACTTCAGCAGGAGGGCGGTATTGGACAGGTTGAAACTTACCCTTACCACCCGTAAACTTGTCTTTGTGTAAGTATTTTGTGCCTGGGTGAGCGACATCCGGGCAGGGCCATTGGAGTCCACCCTCTTCTTCCAGCCGTTTATAAGAGATACCACCGTAAGAAGGGGTTAGTCCGGCAATCTCTTCCATAACTGCTGCGGCTGAGTTGTATCGCATCTGGTAACCCATTTTGCCGGCTAATTCAGCCATTATCACACAATCAGGCTTGCTAATTCCAACCGGCTCAATAGCCTTTCTAACTAATTGAACCCTCCGTTCGGTATTGGTAAAAGTCCCATTTTTTTCAGCAAAAGAGGCGGCTGGCAAAACTACATCAGCCAATTTAGCGGTTTCTGTGAGGAAAATATCCTGCACCACTAAGAAATCTAATGCCTTGAGGGATGCCTCCACATGGGTTAAATCAGGGTCAGAAACCATTGGATTCTCACCCATAATGTAGAGTGCCTTGATTTTTTTGCCTGCCTCGTTGAGCATTTCTATTATAGTAAGCCCGGGCGTCTCCGGCAATTTCACTCCCCATGCCTGCTCAAATTTAGCCCTGATTTGTGGGTCAGCCACTTTTTGATAGCCCGGCAGAAATGGCGGCAAGGCACCCACATCACATGCCCCCTGAACATTATTTTGACCGCGTAATGGATTGACGCCTGTACTTTCTCGTCCAACATTACCGGTGAGCATGGCTAAATTAGCAACACTAAAAACATTATCCGTGCCGGTGGTATGTTGGGTTATGCCCATAGAATAGATGATACTTCCTTTGTTTGCCTGGGCATATATCCTGGCCGCTTTTATTAAGTCATCAGCCGATATTCCGGTAATCTCCTCCACCCGCTCAGGGGTATACTCCATAACCACAGATTTAAACTCCTCAAAACCCTCACACCGTTCCTCAATAAATTTCTTATCCAGCAAACCTTCGTTGATGATGACATTCGCCATTCCATTAAGCCAGGCGACATCCGTACCGCTTCTAAACCGTAAGTGAACATCCGCCATCTCAGCCAATTCTATGCGTCTTGGGTCAACCACAATCAGTTCCGCCCCATTTTTGACCGCCTGCTTTATTTTCAAACCGATTATGGGATGGCACTCGGTGGTATTTGAACCGGTAACTAATATACAGTCAGCGTCCTTAATCTCATCAATGGAATTAGTCATTGCCCCCGACCCGAAGGATACCGCCAATCCGGCTACCGTAGAGGCATGACACAGCCGGGCGCAGTGGTCAATATTGTTTGTGCCGATTACCGCTCGCATAAACTTCTGGAATAGGTAATTCTCCTCGTTAGTGCATCGGGCAGAACTAATGCCGGCAATACTGTCTGCACCATGTTGGACTTTTATTTGGTTGAGTCGGCTGGCTATTAATTCTAACGCCTCATCCCATGTTGCCTCTCTAAAAACGGGGTTCGGGGTTCGGGGTTCGGGGTTCGGGGTTCGAGGTTCGAGGTTCGAGGTTCGAGATTCTGTATTCTGTATTCTGTCTTCTGTCTTCTGTATTTGTGCCTCTGTGCCTACTTCCTTTATCAGCGGTGTTTTAAGTCGCTCCGGGCTATTGATAAAGTCAAACCCAAACCTCCCTTTGACACAAAGGGCTATACCGTTGACCGGGCTATTTTCATTGGAGGTAACCTTAACCACCTCATTATCCTTGACATTCAAATCAAAGGTGCAGCCACAACCACAGTAGGGACAGGTAGTAGTTACCTTCTTCAACTCCCACTCTCTTCCCTTGAATTTACGAACCTTTTCCGTCAATGCACCCACAGGACATACCGCTACGCATTGACCACAAAAGGCACAATCTGTCTCCTGTAACGGGCTATCGTAAAACGCTGCAATCTTGGTTCCAAACCCCCGGTTAGCAAAATTGGGGATACCGAGCATCTGGATTTCATCACAGACCGACACACAACGGCCACAGAGAATGCATTTGGTATAATCCCGCTCAATGAACGGGTTGGAGGTGTCAATCGGATATTGGGTTTTTTCTCCTTCAAAACTGGTTGAGGTTACACCCAATTCGTAGGCGTACTTCTGGAGTTTACAAACGCCGTTCTTCTCGCAAGTCAGGCAATCCGTCGGGTGGTTAGACAACAGCAGGTCCAAAACCAACCGCCGGGCATTGAGTACTCGTTCGGTATCAGTTTTCACCTTCATCCCGGCACTCACCGGATAGGAGCAGGAAGCAACCAATGTCCTTGCCCCTTCCACCTCCACCACGCATATCCGACAACTACTCGATGGTGAAAGGCTTTTGTGATAACACAAATGTGGAATCTTAACCCCAACAGATTTAGCCGCCTGTAGAATAGTCGTCCCTTCTTTTACATTAGTTATTTTTCCATCAATGGTTAATTCAATCATTTGATAACTCCTTTATTTCTAAGTATCCATCTAAAAACCCGTTAATTTTCTCATATAACGGTGCAAATCCTTTAACAAAACCCTGAATCTTTTGGTAAAGAATATCCATGTATTCATGAGCGAGGATATTTCTTAAATTAGCAAACTTTGAGAATCTTTTTGATTCCTCTTCGGACAAACCTACAAGAAACCCAAAATGAAACAGGGTATCCTCATAGCTCCCCGGCATAGGTCTATGCTCTGAGGCTAAAACAATCTTGGCTATATCTATCATAGCGTTAATAGTATTTTCAGTCCATCTCTCTATAATTCTTCTTTTGTCTATATTCTCTTGATATTCTTGCTGAGTTAAACTTCTAAATCGCTCAAATTCTTTTACTTGATCTCCTAAAAAATCCACTCTTAACAATAACTTGTTTTTAGCTTCTTCGTTCAATGATTTTGCCTTTTGTTTAATTCGGTAAAAATCCTCGCAAAACCTCAAAAAATCCTCTGCCTCTGAGCTTGCCCGCAAATAAAGCTCTAAATACAATTTTCTATCCTTAATCACCAAAGGTATTCCCGTCCTAAAGACATTAGAGATTAAGCTCGCCGGGGCTATATTTAAGCAGACTACATTCACCTCTTTTGGGACAATATGTGAAACTTCAATAAAGATTTCATCTTCCTCTTGCATTATCCCTTTCTCATAATAGATAACCTCAGAGGAGAGCAAAGAGCAAGGATACTCCTTTAGATAAACAGCCACATCAAAATCCGATTCTTTATGGGCAAATCCCGTTGCATAAGAGCCAAAGATAAAGGCTAATGCTACTTTCGGATTTCTTTCAAAGCATTCCTTCAGGGCATTCTCTTTTATTACTTTTTTGAGTTTCATTCCCCTATTCCTGCCTCCTCTAATCCCTTTCTAAATAAATCACCCAAATTCAGTTTATTAGCCCAATCGTGGAGATAATCCATATCTAATCGTTTCCCCTGTAGTTTAATTACTCCTAAGACATCAGCCCACTGACGGTCAGATACCCCACCCCCCTTACGAAACCAATCTAACTTACTTAAGATAGTATCTTCAGGTGTAGATACATAGGCAATCTTCTCTGGATTGCGGATTATTGTTTCTTTACCACGACGCTTAAATTGTTCTTGAATATACGGATGATTACCTGCAACAAAAATATCTACCTTAAACATCAGTTCTAAATAAATAAGATTAAAACAACTTTTTCTTTCAATGGCTTCCTTTATCATATCTTTATCAATATAAAATTCGGATTGAAGGGCGTTTTTCAATGGAAGAATATGTTCTGGCTTTAAATCAGCGACTATATCTACATCATTAGTTGACCGAACTACACCATGTATGGCACTTGCCAGAGAACCACCAATAAAATATGGGATACCTAATTCCTCAAAGACTGAAATAACTTTTAAAGCAACAGATGTAGGTTCTAAAAGCATTAATATCCCTCCTTTTGCGGGTCCCAATTATAGGCACGAATGACCATTTGCCGGGGGAGGACTAATGCCGCAAGCCGCTTTTTAAGTTCTTCATCATCTGCGGTAGGATAGCGTTTTCGTAATCCTATTAATGCCAATTCCCGGCAGGTAGTTGTTATTTGACTAACCATCTCCAATTTGCGCCAGGCTGGTGCCTTCCGTAACAATTCAATCAATACCTTCTCTGCTTCAGGATGCGTATCTGATGAAAGTGTCTTCATTGTTTTTGCCTTCCTTTAATCTCTAACGAGGCGAGCCTTTTTCTATCCATTCTCCCATTTTCATTCCAAGTGATTTAAATGCACCGCAAAATTTATCCTTTATTTTTGTATAAATTTCCATAGCCATCATCTCGTCATAAATATGGGTTGTCTGGTTTCTACAATTAATGATTTCAATGAACATATCCTCATCTTCAACAAGTCCCATTTTATACCCAATCTCAAAACAACTTTTAGGACTGAAACACTCTAATCCTTCTAAAGAAGCCATTCTTTTTAAGCATTTCCAGGCACTCTCAAAGGTAAATTCAAATCTCTGGATAGTGGCATCTCTGATTATTTCGGTTTCCACAGGTTCTTGGCATATCTCATCAAGTTTTTTAAGTGCCTTTTTAAATTTTATAAAATCTCTTTCGAAAAGTTCTTTCCCTTGTACCATATCTTTATTTCCTTCATAGCAATATCCTTAAAATCTTTACTTACTTTTGCAAAATCAAGCACCTGAATCTCTCTTAATGTTTGGACATCCTCCGCTAATTTTAGTCTTAATCTGGCAAAGAGGTTGTCAGGAATATCCTTTTGGCACATCAAACCAATGTCAATATCCGATGATACCCTTGCCTTACCGGTGGCATAAGAACCAAAGAGAAATACAAGGGACTCATCAGGGCTTATATAATTAAAAACCATATCAAGGATTGCATTTTTAAGGGTATCGGTTATTTGCATTCCTTCTTCTTAATCTCCTTCCTTCATTCCTTTTTGAATTAAGACCTCGGCTAACCTCTCAGTTAACTCATCATAATTTTTGTATACATATAAGAAACCTGCACACTTTATGGGGAATTTTTTACTTGTACTTACTAAACTTAAATCGCTAATATCCTTTGCGATATGTTCTGCCACTTCATCGCTATTTTTATTATTGGTTTGGTTATGATAAAAATAAGCTACATACCTGGGTACCCCCTTCTTGGATAAATGTCCAAAGAGAGCCGCTCCTAATTCAAAGATAACATTTAAATTATACTCATAAATTGATACTCTGGAGGTTAGATCAAGGATTGCGGTATCACATTCCCCTATAATACTCATCACCTCTTTAAATATTGGCTTTTCCTCTAATTTATCAAGGTATGTTAGCTTCTTTTGAATGAACTTATAGTTTTGATCCTTCGCTCTGTTTTGTTTGTCCATTGCTCGCTTTATTGCATCTTCATATTCTTTTCTTTTTATGTGCCCATCGTGAAGTTTAGAAAAGAAATCATATCCCATAAAGAAATACTTCGTTTTCATCTATTAATCTCCAGTGTACCTATAAAAATTTCTATCGGCACGGTGAATCATGGTTACACTTGGATAGTGAACTGTATCTTGTAACATTTTTCTACACAACTCGTTAATATGGTCTTCCGTTGTTCTCAAATCCCAAGATACCATTCTAGCGCTTATTGGTGTATTGTCATAAGAAAACAGTTCGCTTTCATTTTTTACAATACGAAGATACTCATAGATTTCTTGCATCCGCTCTTGATCATTCGCCAATTGCTTAATGTCTTTAAATCTCATTTTCTATTACCTCCTTTTAATCGACCTATGTGATATTTTCACAACCTTGCCATCTCCACCAACCTCTTTGTAGTAATATTTATCAAGGCATAAAGAATATCTAAAGGAATGTGGATTCCTGATGTAGAATCTAATAAAATCGTCATTCTTGCTGGAAATTCATCATCCCCTAACCAGAGGATATATGTAATTGGGATACGAGGAAGGGCAAAGAAGCTAATCGCCCTATCTCCATAAGGAACAGATTCTCCACCAAGTCTCTTGCCAACTTCAATAAGTTTATCAGGGAATTTGTTAAATATCTCCAAAAAAGAGGGGTTTTCTATGTTATGTGTTCCAGTTTCAGAAAAGAAGAACTCTCCTCCTTTAAGGTCTTTCGGACTTACCCATTTGTTCGCCAACTCTATTTCTTTTGCTAAAACAAGATAATTCAAAAGCACAAGACATAAGTCAAAAGAAACCTTTGCCGCTGGAAAGGATTCTATTCTTATTTCTTTAATATCCGGGATATTGGACCCATCCCTAACCCCTCCAATGAGGGGAATAAGATAGGATGTCTTAAGAAACTCAACCTTGTATCTATCATTTTCAAACTCAACCTGTGCTTTCTTACATACCGGATGAGGGTCGAGGTTACATAGATTATTCCAGGCTAATTCCAATCCATTCATTTATCTTCTTAAAGAATCTCTCCTTTTTGGGCATATTGAGCAATTAGCGAAATAAGTTAACTCAATCAATAATCTTCATAAATATTGTCATGGTGGTCGAAATCAAAAAGCGTTACAATCTTTTCTTTTTCATTTATCTCATAAATCAAGACAAAAGATCCATCAATGTGAACCCTTCGTTTATTCTGTAATGGTTTTCTTAGCGGTTTAAAACGATAGGGATCCTCTAATATATCTTGCACTTTCCTGTTAATTAACCGCAGCATCTCTTTGTTTTTATTCTGGAGTTTTTTGAACTTTTCATCAAGACTCTCTTTGATAGCAATCTTATACATTATTTTAGTCCGTACCTCTTTTCAAAATCATCAACCATAATTGATTTTTCCATATCAATATCTCTCATCCGTAAAATAAAATCCTCGCGTAGCTCCGGCTCCTCTAAAAGACTTTTTTTAATCTGCACTACATCACGCTCCAGATTATTAACTTTTTTGTAGATAGCCTCAAGTGTTATACCGTTCATTTTTACGGCCTCCTTTCAAATGTTCTTTTCCATACTTATTTAAGTTTTAACAAAGGCAAATAAAGTGATTCAGGTCGTGGAGTAAGGGTATTTTCTTTACAATCAACGATTAAATCTAATTCTTCAAGTACAATCTGACCAACTAACGGTTCACTATTTGGAGGGACAACAATGCAATCTGCATCCATACTCCTTTTCCCTATCTTTAAGGTAACAACCCCAGCCACATCCCTTTTCTCCTTTTGTTCGTTAGCATAGGTAACAATCACCGTTCTTTTTACCTTTAATCCCAACTCATCTACCATGTCCTGAGGCAACATCATCATTATTGCTCCGGTGTCAACTAACGCTTGTGTATTTAATTGTCGGATTTTTTCCTTAGGAATAAACCCCATTTCAAAGGTATATCTATCGCCGAAATTCTCTAATTCTAAAGTAACTTTTACTTCACCCATAAATATTCACTCCTTTTCATGGCACCTCAGGCATCGTTTTGCCTCATCAATGGCCATATCACGGGTAAAACCTAACTCTACCTCTTCAAATCCTTTCAATCGCCTTTCCTTTTCTAATGTAGGCATCGCCTGTCTTCTTCTGGCCATAGCCTCATCGACGAGGCAAGCCTCCTCAACTAAAGAAGGTTTTCTTGCCCCAACAACTACCTCTTCACTTACCTTGCCGTTATTCAAATATTTATCAATGGATAAAGCGGCTTTATTGCCGGCAGCAATTGCCCCAATTACGGTATCAGGGCCGGTAACCGCATCACCACCTGCAAACACACTTGGCAAACTGGTAGCCTGAGTTTCTTTGTCTATCTTTATCGTTCCCCATTTAGTAAGTTCTACTTTGTCTTCGGTGAAATCCGCCTTAACCTCTTGTCCTATGGCTGGAATAATCATATCTACATCTAAAACAAATTTTGAGTCTGGAATTGGTTCCGGAATTCTTCGTCCGCTTTTATCAAAGAACTCGCTTAACTTCATCCGGCTGCATTCAATCCCAATTACCTTACCGTTTGAGGTCAAAATTTTCTTTGGGGTTACCAATACCTCTATTTTTATTCCCTCATGCCCTGCCTCCTCAATCTCCTCTACACTGGCCGGCATCTCATCCCTTGAGCGACGGTAAAGGATAGTCACTTGTTTGACCCCAAGCCTGACCGCCACCCTGCCGGCATCAATAGCCGCATTGCCACCACCAATTACGGCGAGCCTCTCACCCAATTCCACTGAATTGCCAAGATTAACATCACGAAGGAATTCCAGAGCAGGTATGACTCCAACTGCCTCCTCTCCGGCAATTCCCATATTTTTGCTGATACTTGCCCCGACACCAATAAAAACGGCGTTGTAATCCGCAATAAGATCGCTAAACTTAACATCCCTGCCAATCTCTGTTTCCCTCTTTATTTCCACACCCAGGGCAACAATATCATCTATTTCTAATTTGAGGATTTTTTTTGGCAGGCGGTAGTTGGGAATGCCGACAGCCAACATCCCACCCGGTGTTTCCAATGCCTCAAATATGGTTACCCGATAACCTCTTCGGGCAAGATAATAGGCACAGGACAACCCGGCTGGTCCTGCCCCAATAATGGCTATCTTTTCCGGACGATGGAATTCTACCTTTGGTTTAGGTTTGCCTTTTTCTAATTCTGCCTCATGGTCAGCCACAAATCGTTTTAATGCCCGCAAAGCCATAGGTTCATCAATCTCTAATCGTCGGCATTTAGTTTCGCAGGGATGATGACAAACACGACCACAAATTGAAGGGAATGGATTGTGTTCCTTGATTAACGCCAATGCCTCTTCAAATCTCTCCTGGGCAATCAAAGCCACATAACCGTGCACCTCAATATTTACCGGACAGGTATCTGAGCACGGGGCGGTATAAAGTTCATCACACACATGGGCAGAACACCTTTTCTCTTTGATATGCTCTTCATACTCATCACGGAAATTTTCAAGGGTAGAAAGCACAGGATTAGGAGCGGTCTGCCCCAAGCCACAGAGGGAGGAATCCTTGATAATTTTACTCATTCTGATAAGGGTGTCTATATCCTCTTCCTTTCCTTTTCCTTGCGTAATTTTGGTCAGTATTTCCAGCATTCTTTTAGTCCCGATGCGACAGGGTGTGCATTTCCCACAGGATTCACTCTGGACAAATTCGAGGAAAAATCGGGCGGTTTCCACCATACAATTAGTTTCATCCATAACAATCATAACGCCGGCACTCATCATGGCACCGGCGGCAATTAATGTATCATAATCTATTGGCAAGTCAAGATGTTGATTGGTCAGGCAACCGCCGGAAGGTCCGCCTACTTGCACCGCCTTAAACTTCCTGCCTTTGGGAATACCGCCGCCAATTCCAAAGATTACCTCCCGCAAGGTAGTCCCCATAGGCACCTCGACTAACCCGGTATTATTTATCTTGCCGGTTAAGGCAAAAATTTTTGTGCCTTTGGATTTTTCAGTGCCGATTTTGGCATAATTTTCACCGCCATTTAAGATAATATAGGGAATATTGGCAAAGGTTTCTACATTGTTAATATTACTTGGTTTTCCCCAAAGTCCACATTGGGCTGGAAATGGTGGTCTTGGACGAGGCATACCTCGTTCACCTTCAATGGAGGCAATTAATGCTGTCTCTTCGCCACAGACAAAGGCGCCTGCACCCTCTTTTATCTTTAGATGAAAACTAAAATCTGTTCCAAGGATATTATCCCCTAACAGTCCCATTTCTTTTGCCTGTTCGATGGCAATCCGGATGTGTTTACTGGCTAATGGATATTCTGCCCGAACATAAACATATCCTTGCGTTGAACCAATAGCATAGGCGGCGATAAGCATACCTTCCAGGATGAGATGTGGGTTTCCTTCAAGGAGAGCCCGATCCATAAAAGCACCCGGGTCTCCTTCATCAGCATTGCAGATAAGGTATTTAGGTTCACCTTTTGCCCCTCGGCAGAAGCCCCATTTCAAGCCTGTGGGAAAACCACCTCCGCCTCTACCACGCAAACCAGATTTCTTAACCTCCTCAATCACATTTTCAGAATTTATAGAGGTAAGAACCTTACTCAAAGCAGAATACCCCCCTCTCTCAATATAATGGTCAATCTGAGTCGGAACAATTAATCCACTATTATTTAGAACTATTCTTTTTTGCTTCTGGTAAAAAGGGATTTCTTGTTCATAAATAATCTTTTGACCGGTTATAGGGTCTTCATAGAGAAGGCGGTCAATAATTTCGTCTTTTATAATCGTAGAAGAGATAATTTCGTTTATATCTTCAATTGCCACCCGCTGATAGAAAATCCCTTTGGGTAAAATAGTTACAATAGGTCCCTTTTCACAAAAGCCTGGACAACCAGTCCCCATCACCTCTACCTTATCTTCCAATCCTTGTTTCTTAATCTCTTCAACAAAGGTATTTATCACCCCTTCTGAGCCAAAGGCAATACATCCTGTACCATCACAAATCATAATGCGGATTTTATTTGGGTCTTTAGATTTATTGAGTGACTCCCGAAATAGATTTAATTCCTCAACGGATTTTAATTTTGACATATTAACCTTTCCTTTCCAATACAAAAGATGTGTAAGATACCATGATTTACCTGATTTAATTGATTTTCTTGATAGTAATTAGAAAAATTTATCATAAAATCTATAACATCATAAAAATCATGCTTTCTTACACATAGTTGGTTGAATCCTTTTCCATTCGACTCTTTCATTAGCAAAGTTTACCAATAGACCTACTGGATATTTTGTAGCTACCAGATAAGACTTAACCTGGGCAATATGCTTTGGATGAAATTCATCAACAGTCTTTGTCTCGATAATTATCTTATCTTCAACCAAAATATCTAATCTATGAATCCCAACATCTTCTCCTTCATAATCAATTCTTATTTCTTTTTCAACCTCACATCTAAATCCTTGCTTTTTAAGTTCAATAACCAGAGCATTACGATAGATATTCTCCAGAAAACCTGGCCCTAATGTATTATGAACCTTAAAGAAGCAAGATATCATCTTCTCTGTTAACTCTGAATAAGGATATTCTTGATTTATCATCGGAATTTAAAGAGTGTAAGATACCATGATTTACCTGATTTAGATGATATTCTTGATTTATCATGAAAATCTATAATATCAAGATAATCATGCTCCATTACACATCTTTCTTCTCTCCTGAATCTTTCTCAATATTGACTCAAAATAGTCGTAATCTTTTTTGGTGTCATCTTGCCAAAGTAATCCTTGTTAATCATCATTACCGGGGATAAGGCACAGGCACCAAGACAGGCAACGGTCTCAAAGGTAAATTTAAGGTCCTGGGAGGTCTCGCCTTCTTTAAGCCCGATGAGATTTTCGATAGTTGAAATTATCTTCTTTGCCCCCTGGACATGGCAGGCAGTTCCCCGACAGGCTCTGACGGTATATTTGCCATGTGGGGTCAAAAAGAACTGGGAATAAAAAGTGACGACACCATAAATTTGGCTCAAGGGTAGTTTTAGCCCTTTACCGATTCTGACTAAAACATCCTTTGGCAAATAGCCAAAGGATTCTTGTGCTTCCTGCAAAACCGGGATTAATGCCCCTTCTGTGTCCTTGTATTTTTCTATTATTTCGTTAAGTTTATCCATATAATTTCCTTCCTGTCCCTTTAAGGGCTCAGACACTGAAGTCTATTCTATTAGAAGTTATAATACCATAAAATAGGTTAAAAGTCAATAACATTTTTTAAAGACAGAAGGTAAAGGTGAAGTTGCAAAAGTAGGCATGGTTCAAAAGAGGGTAACACATCTCTAAATCCTCTCCAAAGAAGAACCCACCCCTAACCCCTCCCAAGAGGGGAATAGGAAAGATTTCAATATTCCTCTCCTGGGAGGGGTTAGGGGTGGGTTCCTTCAATTATCTGTTTTTGAATCATGCCCAAAAGTAGGTTAAAAAAATCAGCGTCTATTTTATTCTTCCGGCTATTGTTTTAAACTCTTGTGTTCCTGCTTTTTCCAATAACTGAAACAGGACTGTTTCAGTAGAAGTGATTACTGCACCGGCAAGACACATCAGTTCTACACCTGTCTTAAAGTTCTCCTTTGTCCGAGAAGAAACCGCATCTTTTATTAGATGCACATTATATCCTTCTCTTAAAAGACTAAGACAGGTTTGCAGAATACAGACATGTGTCTCTATCCCGACAGGCTGTTACGAAATAGAAATTCTGTCCATTTACTCAAATATCTCTGGAAATGACCATAGCCTGTCTGCAAAACTTATTCCTTCAAAAATCTCCATTACAATATAAAATTCTCAAAACATAACCAAAATGAATAATA
>JBDRHR010000119.1:0-14119 GCA_043816605.1 Nitrospirota bacterium | reverse complement strand
AATGGGTCAGTTATCAGGGGGAGAAAAGGGGTCCAGGATTCGAGGGTTCAAGGGTTTAAGTGAAGAGTTTTTCCTTATTCCACTTGACCCCTCGACCCCTCAACACCTTGAATCCTGTTGATACATTTTTCCATATTCCCCCCAATAACTGACCCATTACGTAGATGTTACACCAATTTAGAAATGTCCTATTCTTAGCAAAGTAGAAATGTTATATTTTTAATTAGATGAAACATTCATGTCGACTTAGTCGGCACAAATGAGAATGAAAATTGGGCGAAAACAAGGAAATGTGTAATAGAGCATGATTTTTATGATTATATAGATTCCTATGATAAATCAAGGTAATCATTTAAATCAGGTAAATCATGGTATCTTACACATTAGTATTTTTAGATGAATCTTTAAAATTTGCGAATATCTATGTTTTATATTCTTTCCCCAATTCTCCCTTTTCTTCATTTCTCTTTGTTTTACATCTTATTGAACACTTCCGGTTAATTGGATAACTTTATCTGTTGCTATATCCTTAATAAACAATGCTCCATTTTTAGAGTAGGTAATTTTATTATTTGTCAACCACTCAAAATTCTCAACTAATTCCTCAACCTTCTTTTCTTGTTTATCTATTATCCAGAGGTTACCATCCTTGAGATAAGCAAGGATTTTACCGTCACAAGACCATTTCGGGCATTTGCCTTTAACTAATTTACCTTCTTTTTCCCCCTCTACATTCCTTACCCAAATTAACCCATTGCGTTCAAAAGCTATTTTACCAACAATAGAAATATCTGGATTACTCCCGTACTCAATTAATTTCGCATAATTAGTTCCATCCTTATTGATGATGTAGATATTTTCCTTAGAATCCACAGGTTGGATTACCTCTAATAAATACTCTTTGGCAATCTTGCTTTTTTCCTCGTGTATTCTTTGATTTACCCTCATATCAAAATCCCACCAATTTAGCGTGGTTTTTGAAGGTTGTTCAAATATTATTTTATTTCCAAACCAATTTGGACATTTTCCTCCAAGTAATGTAAGTTGGAATTTTTTAGTCCCATCGGGTTTCATCATCCATAAGTTACCCGCATTTTCATAAACAACATAAATAATCCCCTCTCGAGAGGGGGTAGGGGGTGTGTTTCCTCCTTCTTGTGAGACAATAGGATTTTTGCCACCTTGTCCGGTGAGTAGATATTTGGTATTGTCTTTTAAGCGGACGATATTCCTTCCTAAATTGCCAAAGATAGAAACATCATCATAGGATTTTGGGACAAAGGTAAGGTTTTTAAAAGAGGTTAACAAGGTTACCGGTGTGCCTTGATAGATTCGTTGTTTCTTCTTGAGTGCTATATCGATTAGCCAATAATCTTTAGAATCAAAGCAAATAATCTTTGAGCTATCAAAAAGCCATTTTACCGGTGTTATTTTTAAAGAGTTGATGATTCTCGAATCAATGATTCTTCGGTTTTGTTTGCCAATATTCTCTATCCATAGCCTCCCTTTATCATCGTTATAAACAACCCTATCGCCGGTTTTAGATAAAAGCGGGTTATTCCCCTTTATCGTTATTTTTTTAGTTTTACGGTCTAAATTTAAGATTCGATAAACAAAAGAATCGTTTCCAGGTTTTAAACCTGTTCTAATGCCTATTCCGCACAGGGTTTGGTTAGACTGCCATCGAATTTGGCCCATTCTAATATTAGATAAGTATTGCCAATTTTTGCCATCGGCATTTATAACCAATGTTCCGCGATAATTGGAATAGCAAATCTTGGAGGAATCAGGTGACCAACAAATATCACGGGCACTATCATAAACCAATGTCCTGACAATACCACGATGGACATCTACCATTCGTAATTCTTCTACTATGCCTTTTGCCCATTTGCGAGTTATTCCGTAAGCAATCTTATCACCATCTGGAGACCAGATAAATCCTTCTTTGGTTGAAAGGCTAATTTGCCTATCCAAAACCTTTTTTATTACCTTTCCCCTGTTACCTTTAGAATCAAATATAACCAGGTCAGCAGAATTTCCATCCTTATCCCAATTTAAGCAGGCAAACTTATCTTTAAACCAAACGGGGAAAAATGAAGCTATCTCAGGTGATTTTTCAAAAAGCTTAATTTGGTTATTATCCTGAAAGCGAATCAGGGAAAGGGTATCCTCAGTTTCATAAATAACCGCCTTTCCATCAAAAGACCAGATAATATTAATCTTTTCCCCTTGTTGTTCGGCAATCCTTGTTTTTTGCCTGCCGTCAAGACTTACCTTCCAGAGGTAATCACCACTACCAACGATAAATTCTTTACCTGAAGGAGAAAGGAAGAGCTTTGTATTAAAAGGGAAAATACTCATCTGAGCCAAATCACCCTTATTGAAATTTATGAGGGACACTAAGTTATCTTTATTATAGATAATTCCGTTATCCGAGCACAAAAAATGGGTTGTCTTGTCTTGTGGTTCTTGAACCGGCAAAAATTTAGGGGACATACCATTAATAAAATCCTTTATGTCATCCTTAATGGATGTATGGGGATAATCGGATAATACCTCCTGGTAAGTTTGTTTTGCCCTGTCAAATCTGCGTTGCAAATACAGGCAAAATCCAAGCATTGACCGGGAATATGGGGCAATTTTACTTTTATGAAATCTACGGTTAATCTGTTGAAATTGGGAAATAGCCTCGCTGAAATTACCTTGAGCTAAATACTCCTCACCTATTCTAAATAATGCCTCATCAATCAAATCCTCGTTTGGATAGTTTTTAAGAATTAATTCATAAGCCTTTTTCGCTTGTCTGTGATTGCTCAAAGCCCAATAAAGTCGTCCAATATTATAGGCCGACTCATCAGCTAAGTCACTGTCTGGAAATACCTTTAGAAATTTCTTGAATCCTGTAATAGCTGTGGTATAATCCTTATTTTTTGCCTGACAAAAAGGAATAAGGAAGCAAACAGGCTCTAAGTACTTACTTTTGGGATAATCATTTAAT
The DNA here is from genome assembly GCA_043816605.1 of Nitrospirota bacterium. Lineage (GTDB taxonomy): Bacteria > UBA9089 > CG2-30-40-21 > CG2-30-40-21 > SBAY01 > JBDRHR01. Next base: position 11,118 of record JBDRHR010000119.1, on the reverse strand, counting down.
AGATTACGATAGGCTTTTAGTGGTTTGTGCCAATTTTTGTTTGTTGCCACACATTCCTTGAATTCAATCTTGCAAATATTATAACAGGCATCTTCGACATATTCAGAAGCAGGATATTTATTAATAAATTTTTTAAGTATCTCAATGCCGGCTGAATTATCCAATTTACAACTTTGGCTGACAGTCCTCCAGTAAATCTCACCAATACTTCGCCTTGACTGCTTGATGATTATTACATGGCTGACCATATTAATAAATACGCCCAGTATAATTACCAGACAGAGAATAACAATTTTTTGATACAATCGCATAACTCTAATATACAATTTTTATTCAGAAATGTCAATTAAATTCTTGACAAAGGGCTATAAAATATGATAAGATTTATAGGACATATAAGACAATAGGACTTATATAAACAAGAGGTGAAAAATATGATTAAGAGTATGACCGGCTATGGTCGGAGTAGTAATGAATACCTTATCGTAGAGATTCAAGCGGTAAATCATAAGTATTGTGAGATAAAGGTTTCCTTGCCTCCTTTTATGACCTTTCTTGAAAATAAAATCAAGGAATATGTGATGACAAAGGTGTCGCGGGGAAAACTCTATATCCCTGTTATCATTAAAAATACGACTACAGCGGCTAATAAATTCCAGATAGATAAGGAGTTAGCCAAAACATACCTTGATTCTTTTCGGGAATTAAGTAAATCCTTACGGCTGAAAGATGACCTTAAATTAAGTCATCTAATCAGGTTCGAGGGTATTGTAAGTAACAGCCGTGTGTCAGAGCAAAGGGATAAATTATGGGAAGGGTTACAAAAACCATTAAATAAGGCATTAGAGGAATTGGTGGCTACCAGAGCCGTTGAGGGTGAAAAAATAGAGTCGGAATTTAGAACAAGACTTAAATCTATGGTAGAATTAGTTACAGAGATTGAACAAAGGGCTCCACAAGTAGTTTTGGATTATAAAGAAAAATTACAGAATAGATTGGAGACCTTACAGATAAACAAAGAGAATTTTGACAAGACGCGTCTTGACGATGCCCGCCTTTATCAGGAAATAGCTCTATTTGTGGATAAATGTGATATTGCGGAAGAACTCCTGCGTCTTAAAAGTCATCTTCAGCAATTTGGGGATACCATTACTTTAGATAAGCCGGTAGGTCGGCAATTAGAGTTTTTGGCTCAGGAATTACATCGGGAGATAAATACCATTGGCTCTAAGACAGGGGATTTAAAAATTATACAACGGGTTCTTAATGCAAAGAATGAATTAGAAAAGATTCGGGAACAAATACAGAATGTAGAATAGGAAGAAATACTTAGCGTTTAGAGATAATGGGTAATGGGTGATGAGGTATGAGTTGCGGCTTGTGGGAAAATATTTTCTCTACCACAAAAGGAGGTAGATTTAAAATGGCTAAGGATAGATTTGATAGTGTAAGGCAGATATTGGATGAGGTAGATCACAGACTGAATAATGTTGCTATGGAGCATGAACTATTTGCAGGGGAGATGCGTCAACTGCGTACGGCTCAAGAGGAGACCGGCAAGCAGATAAAAGAGACTTTTGAAGGGATTAAATCCTCCCAAAAAAAGACCGATGAGGAGATAGAGAAGATGGCAAAGGAGGTAGGAAAGGTAACAGGAGGACTGGGTAGAGTAGCAGAAGGACTGGCTGCTCCTTGTGTTCCAGAGGTATTTAGAGAATTAGGGATAGAAGTAACCTCAGTGCAGCAAAGGGTTAAGGCACTTAAGAACAGGCAGGTAACGGCAGAGATAGATCTTTTATGCCCTGCAAGAAGAAATGGTTCATCTCTAATTTTAGTTGGTGAAGTAAAGGCACACCTTACCTCTGAGTGGGTAAAATATTTCCTTGAAGACCTTCCGTTCTTTAAAGAAAACTTCCCTGAATACAAGGAAATGGAAGTAATTGGCTTAGTTGCAGGTCTTAATATAGACGATGATGCGGCAAAATTTGCTAAAAGGAAAGGTTTGTATGTCCTGGCGGCAACGGGTGAAACGATGCAGATAACAAATCCTTCCGATTTTAAACCAAAGGTTTGGTAGGATTATGAGGATTCAAGGAGTTGAGTGAATAAACACTTGATTCCTGACATTGAATACTGAAAAAGGAGAAAAGAATGGCAGGGAAAAATTTACTTATTGTTGTCTCTGCTCCTTCTGGGGCGGGTAAGACAACTATATGCAAGAAATTGCTTCAAACGACATCTGGGCTTATTTTTTCTATATCTATGACTACCAGAAAGCCACGCGACAATGAAATCGATGGGCGTGATTATTCCTTTGTTTCGGTGGATGAGTTTAAAGAAAGAATTAAAAAAGGTGATTTCCTGGAATGGGCAAAGGTTTATGACGACTATTACGGCACTCCTAAAAAAATCCTTGAGGATTCATTATTATTCGGAATGGATATGCTCTTAGATATTGATGGCCAGGGGGCAATGAATATAAAAAAGGAATATAAGGATAGAGCGGTATTAATCTTTATTGCCCCACCTTTTATAGAGGATTTAAAGACAAGATTATCTAATAGAATGACCGATACATCCGAAGAAATAGAAAAACGGTTTTTATTAGCCAAAGAGGAATTGAAAAATATTCCTAAATACGATTATTGTGTTACCAATGAGGATGTGGGGGTAACTGTAGGTAAATTAAAATCCATCATTACCGCCGAAAAAAGCAAGGTTAAAAGAATAGGTAGAGATTTGTTAAAGAAATTGGAAGTAGAAAATGTTTAAAGGTAAAAATATTGTTCTGGGCATAACAGGCAGTATTGCTGCTTACAAATCTGCTGAATTAACGAGTCAATTGGTTAAATGTGGGGCTAATGTAACCATAATTATGACTAAATCCGCCACTCGTTTTATTTCACCTCTTACCCTGGCGACCCTATCCAAAAATAAGGTAATGACAGACCTTTTTGAGATGCCGGCTTCTTATGAGGTAGAGCATATAAACCTGGCTGACAAGGTGGATATTCTTTTAATTGCACCGGCTACGGCAAATATTATTGGCAAAATAGCCGCAGGTATTGCGGATGATTTTTTGACGACATTTGCCCTTGCCTGTCCGTCGCCTATGGTAATTGCTCCAGCGATGAATGAAAGGATGTTCCTCAATCCTATCCTTGCGGAAAATATAAAAAAGCTGAAAACACGGGGAGTTCATTTTGTTGAGCCGGAAGTGGGCAATTTAGCCTGCGGTGAAAAAGGGATAGGGAGATTAGCCGGTATAGCTCAAATTATGGCGGCGGTTGAATCTATTCTGAAACCGGTAACCCCTCTAAAAGGCAAGAAAATTCTGGTTACTGCGGGTGGAACTCAGGAGCCGATTGACCCGGTTCGCTACATCGGCAATCGCTCTTCAGGTAAAATGGGTTATGCCCTGGCAGGTGTCGCTAAAGAATTTGGGGCAGAGGTAACGCTGATTAGTGCACCGACTCAATTAGAACCGCCGACAGGCGTCCAAACTATCTTTGTAGAAACCGCTTCACAAATGAGGGATGAGGTATTAAAGGCATTCCCAATAGTTGATATAGTCATAAGTGCTGCCGCAGTAGCGGATTTCTCACCAAAGGAGTTCAAACCCCAGAAGATTAAAAAAACTACCTTACCTTTAGTCTTAGAATTAGATAAAACCCCTGATATATTGGCCGAACTGGGTCAAAAAAAGCAGGATAAAATTCTTGTTGGTTTTGCGGCAGAATCCGAAAATCTTAACGAGGCAAGCCTCATTTCAAATGCAAAGGCTAAACTAAAAGAAAAAAATTTGGATTTGATTGTTGCCAATGATATTAAGACGGCATTTGGCAAGGATACAACCCAGGTTGTAATTATTACAAAGGATGGAGGGTGTGAGGAATTGCCCCTTTTACCTAAAAAAGAAGTAGCCGTAAGAATTCTGAACAAAGTTAATGAATTGATTTTGTAAAGTATAAAAAATCCAGTCGGTAAAATTATATGCCTCTAAAGAAAAAGATAATTCTTAGTTTTTTTATAACTTCAGCCATCATAGTTAGTTTTGTTGTCGCTACCTATCTTGGTTTTATAGAGAGTAGAAGGGAAATCCGCTATCTGGAGTTGTCCGATACTATAAGGAGTAAATCGTTACTGCTCAGAAGACATGAAAAAAACTTCTTTCTCTACGGGGATGACAAAGAAAGAAGATATGTCCATACCTATCTAAAAGAGCTAAAGATAATTCTTAAGGAAGATGCATCCTTTGATAACCCTAAAAAACTTCAATTCTTAAATAAAAAGATTGATGAATATAGCCGGGGATTTAGTCGTATTGAAAACCTTGCCATAGACTTTCAAAAGGGCTTTGCTCAACTCAAGTTATCTTTCCATGGGTATGTTGCTTTCTTTCCCATTATTGAATCCACCTTTTTAGAAAGGCCCCTGGTCAATGCAGAACTTCTGGAAAAGATATTTTCGCTTAAGGGTGATGCCCCCATCATTAAAACCCTAAAATATTTGGTAGAAATCAATGCCTTGAGGAAGAATGGCGAAGAGGTATTGAATCTGACTAATGAGCTGGATAAATCGGCAAGGGCAAAGGTAGAGGGTGTTATTCACTCCACAGGGTTTGCGGCATTGGTATTCTTTCCCCTCTTCTTTGGTCTGGGTTTTGTGCTCCTGCTGGTCATAACCCACAGTGTGGTAAGCCGTCTAAAGGTGTTAACCGCTGCTGTGGAAAAAACAGGTAAGGGCGAATTCCCATCCTTGTCCATCCCTGAAAAACAGGACGAGGTAGGTGTCTTAGTCAAGGCATTTGACAAGATGGAAAAAGACCTTCTGGCAAGGGAAAAGGAGATTAACAAAAAGAATGAGGAATTGCTTCAAAGCAGGAAACTCGCCTCTATAGGCACCCTTGCCTCCGGGGTTGCCCATGAACTTAACAATCCATTGAATAATATCTATCTTGCCGCACAAACCCTGTCAAAAGAGATAGACCAGGAAAATTATCCACAAATAGTCAGAGAATCTGTTGGGGATATCTTTTCCCAAACACTCAGGGTAAAAAGAATCGTAGGAGACCTGCTTGAATTTACAAAAGAGATGTCCCCTGAAATAGAAACGATTGATATTGTGAGCATGATACAGCAGATACTGAACCAGATGAAAACCAGAGGCGAATTAGCTGGAATTAAATCCAATTTTAAATCTCCGCAAGAGCTTAAGGTATTTGCTGACAGACATCTCTTACAGCAGGCATTTGTTAATCTCTTTAGCAATGCGGTTGAGGCTATGGGAAATAATGGCTTGTTGGATGTGGAGATTGATACCGTCGGGGATGATGTCTTGATTAAGGTCTCTGATACCGGCAAAGGCATTCTTCCCGAAAATATACCAAGAATATTTGACCCGTTTTTTACCACAAAGGAAAAAGGAACCGGTTTAGGGCTGGCAATTGTTTATAATATTATCAAAAGGCATCATGGAAGAATAGAGGTTAGTAGTGTGTCGGATAAAGGCACTACATTTACCGTAACCTTGCCGAAGCAACGAGAAACCAGAAAAGAATCCACAGATTAGATTTTTTCTCCGTACCTCTGTGTCTCTGTGGTGAAATTTTTCTTATCGGAGGAAACATGAAATTCAAGATATTAATTGCTGAAGATGAAGAGATAACATTGAAACATCTTAAACTTTCACTTGAAGGGGAAGGCTGGACGGTTGTCGGTGTGAACAATGGGCTTGAAGCATGGAACAGGCTTGAGAAGGAGGGGTTTGACCTTCTTATTGCCGATATAAAGATGCCGGGATTAGACGGATTAGGACTGCTGGCTAAGGTCAAAGAAGAATGCCCCGGTATTGATGTAATAATAATCACGGGTTTTGCCAGCATAGAATCTGCCGTTGATGCTATGAAAAAGGGTGCCGCTGACTATATCACCAAGCCCTTTAACCTTGATGAATTGAAATTGAAGGTCCAAAAGATTCAGGAAAAAAGTAGATTAGAAAAAGAAAACACTGCCCTTAAAGTCGCTTTGAGCATAAATAAAGACCAACCATTTATTGCCAAAAGTAAGATGATGGAAAGGGTAATAAATATCATCTCCGGGCTGAAAGAATCTGATTGTAATGTCTTGCTCACCGGTGAAAGCGGGGTAGGTAAGGGATTGGTGGCAAGGCTTATCCACGATACGGGACATCGAGCGGATGGTGTTTTTTTAGCCTTAAACTGTGCCGTCTTTACAGAGGAACTGCTGGCAAGTGAGTTGTTTGGCTATGAAAAGGGTGCATTTACCGGTGCGGTTACCTCTAAACAGGGATTACTCGAAATCGCCAATAACGGAACACTATTTCTTGATGAAATAGCCGAGATGTCCCCTAACCTTCAGGCAAAATTATTGAAGGTGATAGAAGATAAAGAATTTCTCAGAGTAGGCGGCACAAGACTCATAAAGGTTGATGTCAGGTTTATTGCCGCCACCAATCAGAACATAAATACACTCGTAGCAAACGGCAGTTTCAGAAAGGATTTATATTATCGGCTCAATGTCATGGATATTTACATCCCTCCGCTTTGTGAAAGAAAAGAGGATATTGCCCCTCTTACCAAATATTTTCTGGAGAAGCATTCCAGAAAGGCTAATAAAAAAATTGAGGGATTCAGCAAGGAGGCTATGGATGTCTTTATGTCATATAGCTTTCCGGGCAATGTCCGTGAGTTGGAAAATATTATTGAAAGGGCAGTGATTTTAGAAAAGACATCCCTCATCAGGACAGAAAACCTTCCGCAGGGCATAAAACTCTTTCATATTGAAACAATAGACCCCAACAGGGTCAAGACATTAGACGAGATTAATAGGGATTATGCAGAGAAGGTGCTTGAGTTGGCCGGTCACAACAAATCAAAAACAGCAGAGATATTAGGCATCTCAAGAACCAGCCTCTGGCGGATTTTGGAAGACAAAAGACTAAAGACAAAAGACTAAAGACTAAAGACAGAATAATCTAACCTCTAACCTCTAACTTCTGTCCATTCTCTGTGTCTCTGCGGTTAGTCTCTTCTTCAAATGGCTAAACATTTACCCTTGTTTTGATTTAGATTGGCGCGCCCGGTGTTTATCCTGAATATGAAATACTAAAAGAAAAACACCACCAAAGATAGAAAAGCTGAAAAGAACAAAAGCAGCAGCTAACATGGGTTCCATGAGATTTAATCCTCCTTGTCTTTAGGGGTTAAAAAGTAAGCAATGGCCGCTAAGCCAAAAGCGACTGATATTCCCTCGATTAAATATGAGAAATTAATAGTGCCAGTGAAAATACTACCAATAATACCCATGGTAAGAATAAATTTTACCAGATCGAAAAGCAAATCAGCCAATTTTTCACGGCGTTTTCTATTGTACATAGATTTTTGTCCCTTAACTTATATGCAATCCATTAATTAAGTTGACATACCTCGTAGGGAAAATCCACCCCCCTACCCCCGCCAGCGGGGGACAGCCTCGTGGATGTCCGTTGTTTCATTGCCTTTTCGGACAGGGACAAGCCTATCCCCCGCTGGCGGGGGTAGGGGTTTACCTATTATTATTATAGCATATTTATAGGCGACTATCCCCCGCTGGCGGGGGTAGGGGGGTGGAAATACAACTATTATGTTAAGTTATTTATCAGATTGCATATATTATATCTGAAGAATGAATTTTTGTCAAGAACAATTTCTGGAAGTCGTTTCATAAGATACCGGTTTCCCAATTTCTCCATTTCCCTTCGTTACATCCCTGAATCGTCTCCTCTCCCCATCCGATAAATGGCATTACTCCCCAGCCTTCTGTTCGCAACCGTTCCAATTTGAAACAACTATTTAACCACAACATTACTCTTTCCCCTTTAATTTCAATAGGTTTGACATTTGGCACGCTTTTTGCTTATTGTCTTGTTGGAGCCTATTGGATAAAAATAAATCTCTCGCAAAAACGCTAAGTACGCAAAGTTCGAAGAAGAAGAGATTGTAATTATTCTTTGCGACCTTTGCGTGCTTTGCGAGAAATCTTTCAGGAGGATGAAACCGCGATGAAGGAAGAACTGCTATTTGTTACCAAAGCCACAAATGAATGGGATGAGGGGTTTTCTTATGTGCTTGAGCTTGCCCAGACACTTAAGGCAGGGATAGCGGTGCTAATGGTCATAGGCAAACAACCTCAAAATACCTTTGATGAGATGATGATTGCGGTTACTCTGGCAGAGGGAGGAGTGCCGGAGATGGCAAGAGAGCATCTCTTGTCCGGGCAGGAGAAAAGGATTAAGGAGATTGAGGTTAAAAATGTTCTGGAGCTAAGCGAGAGATGTAAAAAATCTGCGGTAGATTTCATCTGCGAGGTAAGGGTTGGGGATACTATCTTCCTCATCAAGGAGATTCTTAAAAAAAGACCCGCCATTAGTATGGTTCTTCTGAGTCCTAATCTTTCAAGGGTATTGGATACGAGGAAGATGACCAAAAATGTAACAAAGCCTATTGTTCTTATTACAAGACAGGAAAAGGAGGGATAAGGATGTCAGGATACAAAAGCAAGCCTTACGGCAGGATGCTACTGATGGGGGCTATTTCCATTGTGCTTTACACCATTCTGCTCATGAAGCAGGATTTAATTAATCACTATTTTGGTAACGGTGGCTTATACGCCGTATTGCCTATAGTTATAGCATTCATCTTTTCATATTTTCATGGCACCTTCACATCTTGTTTCTGGACTGTGCTGGGGATTGAAGCGGCAAAGGAAAATTCGAAGCACGAAATTCGAAATACGAAACAATGAGGAAAAATTCGAAATACGAATATCGAAATACGAAACAAATTCTAAATTCAAATAACCGAAACATTCCTTGTTTTAAACATTTGTATTTTGGTAATTTGATATTGTTTCGGATTTCGATATTCGAATTTCGAATTTATAAAACATTAGTGTCTTTGTGGCTTAGTGGCTAAAAAAGAAGGAGGAATCATCTACGATGCACGATGTGGCTGTTAATTTTATCAATCTTGACCTGATAAACATCATTTATCTTTTTATAATGGGATTTGTTGGAGGGCTTGTCAGCGGATTTATAGGCTCAGGCGGGGCATTTGTTTTAACACCAGGGATGATGAGTATTGGAGTCCCCGGACTGGTAGCGGTGGCAAGTAATATGTGTCATAAATTTCCCAAGGCACTTGTGGGAGCCATTAAACGTGCCAGATATGGTCAGGTGGATGTAAAACTGGGGATAATTCTCGGTATCTCTGCTGAGGCAGGGATGTTATATGGGGCACATATCCAGGAAAATATCAAGAACTCTTTTGGTGATGCGGGTTCTAACCTTTATATAAGTGTGACATTCGTGGTCATACTTGCCCTGGTAGGCAGTTTTGTCCTTCTTGATGCATGGAAGACTTATAAATCAGGAACCAGCGATGAAGAAGAAAAAGCCACAAGGCTTGCCCGCTGGGTTCAATCCATCAACATCCCCGGAACCATGGTCTATTTTAAAAGCTTAAAGGCACGAGTCTCTGTTCTCTTTACCATTCCATTGGGTTTTGCCACAGGAATGCTTGCCGCAACTATTGCGGTAGGTGGCTTTATTGGAGTCCCCTCAATGATATATGTTCTTGGTGCCCCCAGCCTTATGGCTTCTGCCACAGAGTTAGTTATCGCTTTTATTATGGGACTTGGTGGGTCGTTTAAGTATGCCTTAAGCGGTCTGGTTGATATTCGTCTGGCAATGATTATCCTTGCCGGTTCCCTCTTTGGTATTCAACTCGGGGCTATCGGCACAACCTATGTCAAACCCTTTCTGATAAAGGTAGTCATGGGTGTAATCATGGTTATTGTCCTTTTCAGCCGGGCATTAATGGTGCCTGTCTATATGTCTCAACTCGGGTTGATACCGACTATTCCGGAAGATATAACGAATATATTGAAAAATACAAGCTTTGTTGTGATGATTGCCGCCTTAGCCATAGGTGCCTTTATTGTCCTTAAGGCTATGTGGCAGGGACATCGTGAAGCAATAAAAGGAGGAATGTAATTATGGAAAGATATGAAAAGATACTGGTAGCCTTTGATGGTTCTGCCTCGAGTAAAAATGCACTTTTGCAAGCAGTTAATTTAGTAGATGGTGAAACTACATGGATAACGGTTGCCTCCATTATGCTGCCGTATGATGGAGAGATGGACTTAGTTTGGGTAAAGGATATCAGAGAGGCGATGAGAAAATCCTACGAATCTCTCATGGCTGAGGCTAAAAGGGAGGTAGCACCTCTGGCACTCGCCGGTAACTCTATAAAAACTATTTGTGAAGAAGGTAATGTGCATGAAAAAATTATTGATCTGGCGAATACAGAGGGTTGTGATTTAATAGTCATGGGTAGAAGGGGATTACGGCGATTTGAAAGGATATTGGTTGGCAGTGTAACCGCCCGGGTAATAGGGCATAGTAATAAGGATGTGCTTGTGATACCACAAGGGACAACCATTGAATGGAAAAATATCCTTCTATCTACAGATGGTTCAAAATGCAGCGATGCAGCCGCCAATAAGGCTATAGACCTTGCAAAATCATACGGTGGGGAATTAAAGATAATATCCGTGGTTGATGTTCCGACTGAATTTTATGCTGAGACGCCAAAGGTAGCAGAAGAGCTTATGGATAAGGCAAAAGGGATTGTTGAGGATGTTTCAAGACGGGCTGAGGCTTCTGGTGTTAAATCATCGGGCTATGTTCGGGAAGGGGATGCCTCGGAGGTAATAACAGGGTTTGCGTCTGGCAGTGGTGCTACCACTGCCAGCGATGCTATCGCAAAGGAAAAGGCTGATATAATTATTATGGGTAGTCATGGACGAACAGGTCTCCGCAGGCTTCTTATGGGCAGTGTTGCCGAAAGGGTTATAGGACATGCCCAATGCCCTGTGTTGGTAGTAAAGGCAGAGGGGCATTAAAGTTATTAGAGATGGTTCATTTTTATCGTTTTTCCTGTGATTTCTTTTGGAACAATAATTCATGGTTCAAAAGAATATCGAATATTGAATAAAGAATTTCGAATGATGAAGTCAATATCGAATATCTTACTTCGACATTCATTATTCCTTGTTC
>JBDRHR010000118.1:0-14299 GCA_043816605.1 Nitrospirota bacterium | reverse complement strand
TTCGGGGGGAATATGGAAAAATGTATCAACAGGATTCAAGGTGTTGAGGGGTCGAGGGGTCAAGTGGAATAAGGGAAAACAAACACTCGAACCCTTGAACCCTCGAATCCTGGACCCCTTCCTCCCCCTGATAACTGACCGAGTACCCTGTGGAGTAATGGGTCAGTTATCAGGGGGGATAGAGTTTGTAGTAACCGCATTTATGCGGTTATTTGCCTTAAATCTACCCGCTAAAGCGGGTTACTACGAACAAATTTCCCCCAAAGACTGACCGAGTACCCTGTGGAGTAAATTTTTCTTGACAAAAAAATAAATTTACGCTATACTGATAGCAAGAAAATAAAAGGAGGAAATAATTAATGGCAAAAAAGGTTTTAGTTATAGATGACCATCAGTTTATTCTAAGAGTTATTGAGAATAAACTAAGAAGTGGTGGTTTAGAAGTTATTACTGCTGTTGATGGTGTCCAAGGATTAAAAAGGGTATTTAAAGAAAAACCGGATTTAATTATTACAGATATTATGATGCCTAATTTAGATGGTTTTGGGGTCTATCGAGAATTACAAAAAAATCCACAAACCCAAAAAATCCCTATTATCTTTCTCACGGCGTTAGGTGAGGATAGGGAGGAGTTAAAAGAACTGGGACCAGCCGCAGTTATTACTAAACCTTTTAGCCCAAAACAAATGTTAAATACAGTTAATTCTATGTTAACCCTGCCACTAAATTAAAATAATTAACAATTAATAATTATTAATTATTAATATTCAAAAAGAAGGAGTGACATTAAAAATGTGGGTAGAAAAAGCTCAAGTTCCAATTATCCTTTTTACTCCAATGCAGCGAATAGAGGCAACTATGTACACCTATAAGGATGCTCGAATATTAGATGAATTAAATGCCGGCGCCAAAGACCATCTTGCCCTTACCGCAGTTAAGGTGTTTGCTATTGAGGGTAAAAAACCACTTTATGAAGTAGATTTTATGTCGATTAACAAGAAGTTTATTGTAAATATACTTCCACAAGGTAAATTTTTGGAAGAAGAACTATTTTGAGGTTTATTAGAGTTGAGGGTGGTAATTGCTGATTTTATATCAGCGTGCATTGATTGTTACTGGGTGTGTGCAAAATTTGTAGGTAAAAATAATTGTAACGGTTCAGCCCCCATCGGGGCAACCTGTTAATAGAATTAAAAGCAAAAGAATATAGCCCCGTAAGGGCGACCTGTTCTTGGAATGTATTCGCCATATATAAACAGGTCGCTCCTCTGGAGTTAAAAATATAGCGTAGTGCTTTTGCTATGAGCAGTTCGCCCTTACAGGGCTAATGAGATGCCATATTTTTCCTGCTTTTTCATTTCCCTTAATTACACCCTCCTGAACTGTTACCATAAAAGTTACCTACATTTGTTACACGCACTCAACCTTCACCTTCCCCTTATCAAAGGCAAAAAAGAAATACTCGACAACCTTTGGGTCAAATTGACTACCGGACTTATCCTTTATCTCACGGAGAATGTCCTCAATGGTAAGTTTTGACCGGTAGGCTCTGTTTGAATTCATGGCATCAAAGGTATCTGCTACCGCAATTATCCTGGCAATAAGTGGTATTTTTTCACCTGAAATTCCATCAGGATAACCTCCTCCTCCGTATCTTTCGTGATGATGATAAATGCAGGGAAGAATCTCTTTTAGTTCCTCAATATTTCTAATGATAGAGACACTCTTGATGGGGTGTTCCCTTATCTTTTCCCATTCCTCATCATCAAGTTTTCCCTGTTTGGTCAAGATGGAGGCAGAGATGCCGATTTTACCTACATCATGCAAAATACCGGCTATTTTCACCTGCTGTTTCTCTTCATTAGTCAGAGCCATCTCACTGGCAATTGCCTCAGCAATCGCTGCTACCCGTTCTGAATGTCCTTTGGTATATGGGTCTTTTTGTTCAATAGCAGAGACTAAAGCCTTAATTGTATCGAAGAGCAACGACTCTATTCTCTGGTGAAGTCTGGAATTAGCAAATATTGCCCCAACATGAAGAGCTAAGGTAAAGATAAGTTTCTCATCAGATGCATAAAACGCTTCACCGGATTTCTTATCCCCCAGGCAAATCACGCCAATCTTTTCGTCTCTCACTAATATCGGCACAGCCAGACAGGATTTCATTCCAAGTTGTGCCTCTTCCTTATCAGAGACATCGCACCAAATAACCGGTTTTCCCTGAGAAATTGCCATCCCGGCTACTCCTTTTAATGGATTATACTTATTGAATCTTTCTAATTCCCCGGAGCCAAATCTTCTTAATGCCTTGAGTATCAGCTTGTTTTCATCTTCAAAGAGCATAAGAAATCCCATCTTGACCTTCAATAAATCAACTGCCTTATTTAATACCTGATTTGATAATACATCCGGGTTAAGCAATGTCCCCATCTCATTGGTAATCTCGTAAATAAGGCTCAGTTCTTCGTAGGAGTATGATAACTCCACCGTAAACTTTTCTAAATCTCTTTCTAACTCCATAACCTTTTTGTTAGAAGTATCATTGTTATTCATTGTTTACCTCCTTTTAGTGGTCAGGGGTCAGGGATCGGGGATCAGGGGTCAGGGAATAAAGGGAAATAAATGAAATAAATATCAAAAATCCCTCTTCTCTTCCTTTTCTCTCTTCTCCCTGTTCCCTGATCCCCGATCCCTGCTCCCTACTTCCTGACCAATGATTTTCGCAAACCATTAAGCATCCTTCCGATTTCTGCTGTTTTGGCCAATAATCCATTTAACGACTTTTCGTCAATATAGTTTAATCGCCAAGAGATTTCAAGATGGGTTTCCAACTCTGCCAGAGAACCGTAGGCTATCGATAGATGTTGAAGAAACTCTTTAGTATATTGCCGTTCTCTACCTTCAGCGATGTTTGCAGGAATTGATGAAGCGGCACGTTGTAATTGACTGGCCAATCCAAAGGTCTCGCTCCTTGGAAACTCCTTAGTTATCCGATAGCATTCTATCACCAGTTCCATTGCTTTTTGCCAAACCTCTAAATCCCGATAACTCCTGATATTCATTTACTCTCCCTTGTCCTTATCATGTCCCACATCTTTTGCTGGACAATTTTTCTACCTCTGCATCTATAATAATGTCATCCCTTCGGGATTTAATTATGGTTTATTCGTGATTGTGCTACAATAATATCATCCCTTCGGGATTTAAGAAAGTCAAAATAAACAAATCCTAACCCCGAAGGGGTGATATTATTGTAGAAAGCCGGTATAAACAAATCCTAACCCCGAAGGGGTGATATTATTATAAATCTGTGTAGCAAATTCCAACTGCACAGGACAAAATATTTAATGATAATTTCTCTAATCGTTTACCTTAAATTGTCCAGCAATATTTGTGGGTAAAGATAAGCCCTTGTCGGGGATCGTGGATCAGGGCTCAGGGATTCCTTTTGCTTTTCCTTCTTCCCCTGACCCCTGCTCCCTGACCCCCGACCCCTATTTCAGCATTTCCCCAACTATCTCCGCCATTTTCTTTGGTGAGAATGGTTTTGACAGAACCTTATCTGCACCGGCTTCTTTTGCCATTTGTAGTTCATCATCCTGCCCAATTGCTGTCAGGACAATCACCGGAATATTCTTGGTTTTCTCGTTCTGCTTCAATTTTGCGGTCAGTTCATAGCCATTCATCTTTGGCATCGACAGGTCTGTAATCACTAAATCCACTGTCTCTTTCTCCATAATGTTTATCGCCTCTTCTCCATTCTGGGCAGAGACCACATCATATCCTGCCCCTGTTAAAGCATATCCAAGTATCTTCCTTATATGCACCTCATCGTCTGCTATAAGTATTTTCATATTACACCTCCTTATTTTTCAGGAATAGCATAAAGATTTTAGCCACGAATTACACGAATGGACACGAATGAAAAGAAAAGTTTAAAGTTTAAAAAAAGAAAAATTAATCTTTATTCGTCTTCATTCGTGCAATTCGTGGCTAAACCTTATTCCATAATCGGCAGTCTTACCACCACCTCAGTCCCGCCCACTTCCTCACTCTTAATCCACAACTTCCCTCTATGTGTATCCACAATATATTTGATTATGGGAAGTCCAATACCCAGTCCTCCAAATTTTCTGGTTGAGGACGAATCTGCCTGATAGAAATCATCAAATATCCTTTCAAGATGCTCTTTTTTGATACCAACACCTGTATCGGAAATGACAAAATCAATGGAGTCAGGATGAAGTTTTGTTTCTACCTTTACCTTTCCACCTTCCGGTGTGAATTTCAAGGCATTATCCAAAATATGTGAAAATACCCGTTCTATCTTAGGTTCATCAGCTAAGACCAAAGGCAACGATTTATGTATTTCTGTCTCAAGCTCTATCTTTTTTTCCTCAAATCCCGTCTCTTTTTCTAAAATAGCCTTCTTTAAAATCGCCAGAATATCTATTGGAGCAAAATTCACCTTGAACCTACTTTGTTCTAACTTTGTCAGGTCTATCATCCTGTTCACCAAAGCGATTATGTGATGACATTCAGTAAGTATGTGTTGGATGAATTCCTTTTGCTTACTATCCGCTGGAAAATAGTCTCGAAGGATTTCGGCATAGCCCTGGATTATGGTAATTGGTGTTCTAAATTCATGGGATACTCTGGATAGCAAATTACTCTTTAGCTCGTGTAATTTATTTATTTCCTTTTGCATCGTGAACAAATCAGTAAATACAGCTACCTTTGCCTTCAATATCTGTGGCACTACCGGTGCAAAGAGATAATCCACCGCACCAAGTGAATAGCCCTTTTCCTTGTCCATATCGGATATAGCGATGGCGGTGACAAAAATAATTGGGGTATGAACAGAGCGTGGTCGCTGACGAATTAACCCCGCTAACTCAAACCCATCCATTCCGGGCATATTGACATCAAGCAAAATCACCGCAAAATCCTGTTCTAAAAGATGCTTTAGTGCCTCTTGTCCAGAGTTGGCACAAACCAGATTCTGCCCCAAATCCGAGAGGATAGTTTCCAATGTCAGCAAATTTGCCGGTCTATCATCTACCAGCAAAATATTAACCTTTTTTTCGTTTTCCATAAGTATTTTCCTTCTTTATTTTCACCACCAAAACATGACAGTTGAAAGTTTATAAAGTTTATAAAGTATAAAGTTCATATTTCCAGACTTTCCAACTTTACAAACTTTATAACTTTATAAACTTTCAACTTATATCTTCGTGCTCTTTGTGGTTAATCTCAACTTTTTTATTCATCGTCTTCCCTCAAAAATCCTATCGGCTTTGTTTTCTTCACGGGAGGTTCTAATAAAGCCTTTATAGCGTCAAAGATTATCTTAAATTGGTCATCATATCGTTGTTCCATATCTTCTACCTTCTTTCTCAATTCTTCATGCGAGGCTAACATCTTTCTAAGTTTGGTGAATGCTCTCATAATCTGGATATTGACCAGGATAGCTCTTTCACTGCTAAGAACACTAGAAAGCATTAAAATACCGTGTTCTGTGAAGACATAAGGCAAATATTTAGAATGTTCTCCTCGCTTTAAAATTCCAAATTGGAATCTTAAAGAATCATATTCCTCTTTATTGAGTTGAAACATAAAGTCTTCAGGGAACCTTTCCAAATTCCTCCTAACAGCTTTGTTTAAATTTCCTGTGGTTACTCCATACAATTCTGCCAAATCTCTATCCAGCATTACCTTTTGACCCCTTATAAATAATATTTTATTTTCTATCCTCTCTACCGGTATCAGCTGATTCATGGTAACCTCCTTCTAAATATTTCTGCAAATCCTCCTTTGAGAATCTCCATCTACAACCAATTAATTTCAAAATAGCCATTTTTTCTCCTTAAAGATTTTTTACCACCAAGACATGACAGTTAAAAGTTTATAAAGTTTATAAAGTATAAAGTTCATATTTCCAGACTTTCCAACTTTACAAACTTTATAACTTTATAAACTTTCAACTTATATCTTTGTGCCTTTGTGGTTAATCATCCTAATGTAAAATAAAACACCGCACACTGCCCAGGTTTTCCTTCTGCCCAGATGCGTCCGTTGTGGCGATGAATGATTCGCTGGACAGTAGATAACCCAATACCAATACCTGGAAATTCACTTGTTGGATGCAATCGGCTAAATGCCGTAAATAGTTTATCTGCCTGCTCCATATCAAAACCAATACCGTTATCACGAACAAAATAGACTACAGGACTCTCCTCTTGCCCTTGAGACAACCCCATAACCCCCTTTATGGTAGGATTAGGAGTTCCACCCCCTACCCCCGCCAGCGGGGAAGTTCCACCCCCTACCCCCGCCAGCGGGGGAGAAGTTTCCTGCCTCCTGTCTTTTGTCCCCCTCTGGAGGGGGTAAGGGGGAGGAAAAATCCTGCCTACTGCCTCCACTGGCATAACACCAAATTCTATCAATGCCTGTGGTTGTTTACCGGTAAATTTCCAGGCGTTACCGAGCAGGTTATCCATGACTACACGCAGAAACTGCACATCACCATTGACTATAATTTCCTTTTCAATGATAAATTCTACCTGTCGATTTGGGTCTGTCTTTTTAAGTTCCCCGGCAATAGTCTCTACCATGGCACTCAAATTAACTGCTTGATACTGTATCTCTTGTCGCTTCATTCGTGAGAGAACAAGCAACGCCTCCACAAGGTCTATCATTCGGTGAGTAGATGTTTCTATTTGATGCAGGTAACTTTTACCGCCTTCGTCAAGTTTGTCGGCATATTCTTTCAACAGCATCTGCTGGCAAGCATGAATGACGGTTAATGGACTACGCAGGTCATGGGAAACCGAGTAGCTGAATGCCTCCAGGTCTTTGTTAGTCGCCTCGAGTTCCTGATTCAGCCGCTCAACCTTAACCAGATGCTCTTCCAATCTTTGGTCAAGTTCAGTCAATTCCTCTGCATGCCGTTTTGATTCCCTTTCCATCTTAAACAGGTCAATAAAGACAGACACCTTTGCCCTTAATATCTCCGGCACAATTGGAGCAAAGAGATAATCCACCGCACCAAAAAAATAACCTTTTTCCTGGTCGAGCTCGGTCATAGCGACGGCGGTAACAAAAATAATTGGGGTATGAGCAGAGCGTGGTCGCTGACGAATTAACCCCGCTAACTCAAACCCATCCATCCCGGGCATATTGACATCAAGCAAAATTACCGCAACATCCCTTTCTAAAAGATGTTTCATTGCCTCTTCCCCAGAATGAGCACAAACCAGATTCTGCCCTAAATCTGAGAGAATGGTTTTCAATGATAGCAAATTTGCCGGCGTATCATCTACCAGCAGGATATTAACTTTTTCTTCATTTTCCATAATATTCTCCTCCTTTTAGCCACAAATGAACACAAAGATTTTTTGCCACGAATTACACGAATGAACACGAATAATAAAAACTTTAAAACCACATTAAATTTTCTTCTTATTCGTGCCAATTCGTGCAATTCGTGGCAGCATAGATTAACCACGAATTACACGAATGAACACGAATTTTAGGATAGTTTATTTTTTGATAGTTTTCTATGATTTCTTTTGAGTAGAACATTTTTGCACTCCACATTATTTATCCGCAATTTTTCAAACAAAAGTGAACCATCCCCAAATTTTCTTTCATTCGTGCCCATTCATGTAATTCGTGGCTAAAAATCCTCCTATCTCCGAAAGCGGTAGTATCTTATCCACTTCGGTAGCGGCGATAGCGGCTTTAGGCATACTGTCTGCTTCGGCTGTCTTTGGGTCCTGAACAATTGCCATGCCGCCTGCTTGCTTGATAGCCGCAAGTCCTTTCGCCCCATCTTGATTAGTTCCGGTTAAAATTACGCCAATAACTCCTTCACCATAGGTATCCGCCGCTGATTCAAATAGCACATCAATAGACGGTCTGGCATAGCCCACCGGCTCTTCTGTGGAAAGGGCAAAGTGGAAGGAGGAAAAGGGAATAGGATTTTTCCTCCCCCTTACCCCCTCCAGAGGGGGACAGTCATTAGCTTCAATCAGCAAATGATAGCCGCCCGGGGCAAGATAAATTTGCCCGGGCAGGATAGGTTGTTTATCCTCTACCTCTACCACCGTCAGAGCAGAAACCTTCTGCAAAAGTTGGCTCAATGCCTCATCCGCCTCTTTTTCCCGATGCTGAACCACAACCACCGGCAGGGGAAATTCCGCAGGCAAAGCCGACAGCACCGTCTTTAATGCCTGCAAACCGCCTTTTGATGCACCGATAACGAGAATTTTAGATTTTAGATTTTGGATTTTGGATTGAGGATTAGGGAAAGATCCAGAATCCAATTGTTGAATCATTTTTGCCACCTCCTTTAATGAGAATTTTAGATTTTAGATTTTGGATTTTGGATTGAGGATTAGGGAAAGATCCAGAATCCAATTGTTGAATCATTTTTGCCACCTCCTTTAATGAGAATTTTAGATTTTAGATTTTAGATTTTGGATTTTAGATTGAGGATTAGAGAAAGATCCAGAATCCAAAATCTTCAATCTTCTAATCTAAAATCTAAAATCCAAAATCTAAAATCATTCGTCTTCCAATCCAAAATCTAAAATCTAAAATCGTTTTGTTTTAGCAGTTTTGATTGAAGTAACTACTATAGCTACAAGTTCACTTGCTTCTTCCATTAACGACTTTACTTTGTTAATTTCTACCATTCCGCTTTCTACTAATAATTCTATCCAATACAAGGATTCGTCCGCTTCCTCTTCAACAATACTCATTTTTGAAATAAAATCTGCATTAGATTTTGCTCTACACACAGCCCGATAGTTAGCCCCCACAGAGGTTCCAGAACGCAATAGTTGTTTACCAATTACATCAGCAGTTCGTCCTCTTGGCAATGATTCAACAAATCGAATAATCCGCAATGCAAATTTCCTTGTCCTTTGTTTCATCTCTTCTTCATTCATTTCTTGCATCTCCAATATGAAAATTTTAGATTTTAGATTTTAGATTTTGGATTGAAAGATTGAAGATTCCGGCTCTTTCCCTAATCCTCAATCTAAAATCTAAAATCGTTCGTCTTCCAATCCAAAATCCAAAATCTAAAATCTAAAATCATTCGTCTTCCAATCTAAAATCCAAAATCTAAAATCTAAAATCACTTTACCTTTCTCCACACCTTCTGCCTATCATCCATTGCCTCATAGCACTCCTCATGCGGCGTGAACATTATTGATTCTTTCGTGCCCAGGCAGAGGATGCCGAAGTGAGTCAGGCTGTTGTATAACAGATCATGCACATGTCTCTGGAGTTGTTGATTAAAATATATCATAACATTACGGCACAGAATCACATTGAAATCATTAAACGAGGCATCTGTAACTAAGTTATGATGTGCCCAGACAATGTGTTTTTGCAAGGATTTATCAAAAATAGCATAGTCATACTTAGCCGTGTAATATTCAGAAAAAGAAGAGATACCGCCTGCTTTTTGATAATTGGTGGTGTATTCCTTCATCAGGCTAAGGGGATAGATGCCCTCCTTTGCCGACTTTAGAACATCCTCGTTCATGTCCGTAGCATAGATTTTAACCCGTTCGTTCAATCCTTCCTCTGCCAACAGTATGGCTATGGAATATACCTCCTCACCCGTAGCACATCCTGCTACCCAGATACGGATAAAGGGATAAGTCCTGAGCCATGGGACTACCTTTTGCCGAAAGGCTAAATAGAACAATGGGTCACGAAACATAGCCGTAACGCTAATAGTCAAAGTGTTCAGTAACCGTTTCATAGCAGTTTCTTCGTGAAGCACCTTCTTTTGCACATCTGGGATTGTTTTTAGCCCTTCGTCATGAAGGCATTTATGTATCCTGCGTTTAAGTGATGCCGGGGCATAGTTACGAAAATCGTAGCCCCAGACCTCAGCCACGCCCTCTAAAAATAGCCGTATTTCAATATCTTCAAGTTGTTGTTTGTCAGTCATTAGTACCTCTATTTTAACCACGAATTACACGAATTACACGAATTTTAATTTTTAAAATTTAACTTTTCCAAATTTTTCTTTCCAATTCGTATAATTCGTGTAATTCGTGGTTAACTCCTATCCTAATGTAAAATAAAAAGTAGCCCCTTCATTTGGTTTTGCCTCTGCCCAGATGATGCCGTTATGCCGATGAATGACTCGCTGGACAATCGTCAGCCCAATACCAATGCCTTTGAATTCTTCCTCTGTATGCAGGCGATTGAAGGCACGGAATAATTTATCCGCCTGCGACATATCAAATCCTACACCGTTGTCACGAACAAAATAGACTGATGGAGACAACCCCCCAACCCCCTTTATGGTAGGATTAGGAATTCCACCCCCTACCCCCGCCAGCGGGGAAGTTCCACCCCCTACCCCCGCCAGCGGGGGATAAGTTTCCTGCCTACTGTCTTTTGTCCCCCTCTGGAGGGGGTAAGGGGGAGGAAAAATTCTGCCTCCTGCCTCCAGCGGCACAACACCAAATTCTATCTTAGCCTGTGGTTGTTTGCCGGCATATTTCCAAGCGTTACTCAACAGGTTCTGCAAGGCTACTTGCAGGAGTGCACTGTCCCCGTTGGCTATGATGCCTTTTTCAATGACAAATTTCACCTGCCGCTCTGGTGCTGTTTTCTGAAATTCTCCTGCTATTTTTTTGGCTATTGCCGTTAAATCAACCGGTTCATGTTTCATCTCCTGACGACTCAGTCGGGATAATTTAAGCAAGGCTTCAATAAGGTCATTCATCCGCCAGGCATCTTCATACAAACACTGAAGGTTCTCTTTGCCTTCTTCGTCGAATCTATCCGCATATTCATCCTTGAGTATTTCGCTGAAACCGGTAATACCTGATAAAGCGTTTCGCAGGTCATGAGAAACCGAGTAGCTGAATGCCTCAAGTTCTTTGTTGGTTGCCTCAAGTTGTTGATTTAATCTATCAACCTCAGCATGATGCCCTTCTAATTTTTGGTAAAACACAGCTAATTCTTCTGCCTGTCGCTTGTATGCCTTAGTCATCCTGAATAAGTCGCTAAAGACAGAAACCTTTGCCCGCAATATCTCCGGCACTACCGGCGAAAAGATATAATCCACCGCACCAAATAAATATCCTTTACCTCGCTCCATTTCGGTTGTGCCTGTGGCGGTAACAAAGATAATTGGTGTATGAGCAGAGCGGGGTCGCTGGCGAATCAATGCCGCTGTCTCAAAACCATTCAATCCCGGCATATTCACATCCATCAGAATGACCGCAAAATCCTCGTGCAGAAGATGTTTTAATGCCTCTTCACCAGAGTTGGCACAAACTATATTCTGTCCCAATTCAGCCAAAATAGCCTTCCCGCTCAATAGATTTGCTGGCGTATCATCTACCAGCAGGATATTCACCTTTTCTTGATTTTCCATAGTATCCTCCTTAGGGATTTTAACCACGAATTACACGAATTGCACGAATGGGAAGAAAGAAATAAAATTAAAAAAGAAAATCTGAAAAAAGAAAAATTTAATTCTTCTCTTATTCGTGTAATTCGTGTAATTCGTGGTTAAAAATCTTCTCCTTTACCTATACAACCACACCCGCATCAACGACAACAACTGCTCGGTGTTGACGGGTTTGGTGATGTAGTCTGAGGCGCCGGCTTCTAAGCATTTTTCCCTATCGCCTTTCATTGCTTTGGCGGTCAGGGCAATTATGGGTAATTCTTTGAATCTGGGTAACTTGCGCACCTCTTTCATCGTTTCGTAGCCGTCCATTTCAGGCATCATAATATCCATCAGCACTAGATCAGTCTCCGGGTTCTTTTTCAAAGAGGCAATGGCATCTTTACCGTTTTCTGCGGTCAGCACGACCATGTTATGGCTCTCCAGCAGGCTGGTTAGGGCAAAGAGGTTGCGCACATCATCATCCACTACCAAAACCTTTTTGCCGGTTAATGCCGCCTCGGATTTATAAATCTTTTCCACGATTTGCCGCTTCTCTTTGGGCAGTTTTGAGGTTACCCGATGCAAAAACAGGGAGGTCTCAGCCAGAAGCCGCTCTGATGAGTGGGAACCCTTAACAATCACGGTTCTGGCAGACCTCTTCAGCTCTGTCTCCTCTGCTTTGCTTATCTCCTTGCCGGTATAGATAATAATAGGTATATCGGCAAGTTTCGGCTCTTTCTTTATCTTCTCAAGCACCTGTGCCCCAGTCATATCCGGCAAACCTAAATCAAGCACCACACAGTCAAACGGCTCGCTTTTAAGTGCCTTGAGTGCCTCCTTGCCGGTGGTTACTGTCTTGGTCAAGACATCGCCATTACCAATCAAGGCAGCAATAGCCAACTGCTCAGTCTCGTTATCCTCGACAATCAACAGCTTCTTTTGCCCTGGTTTGGTGAACTCGGCTATCTTGGTAAAAGCCGCTTCCAACGACTCTTTGGTTACCGGCTTGGTCAGGTAGGCAAAGGCACCCCGCTCTAATCCATACTGCTGGTCTTCCTCAATAGAGATGATATGCACCGGGATGTGCATCAGGCTTGGGTCAAGTTTTATGCGGTCTAAGACGGTCCAGCCGTCAATATCCGGCAACCGTAGGTCAAGGGTAATAGCCGCCGGTTTCATCTTTTGTGCCAGATTCACCGCCTCTTCACCCCTATCTGTAATCACTGCCTTAAATCCCTTATCGTGGGCCATATCCAGCAGGATATTGGCAAATCTAAGGTCGTCCTCTACGATGAGGAGGACACGGTCGGTGGGGGTGATGTTATCGCGATCGTCGAGGAAGGCTGTAGGCTGTAGGCTGTTAGGCTGTAGGGAGGAAATTCCACCCCCTACCCCCGCCAGCGGGGGATAATTACCGCCTGCCCCAGCCTGTTGGGGAGTTCCACCCCCTACCCCCGCCAGCGGGGGATAATTACCGCCTGCCCCAGCCTGTTGGGGAGTTCCACCCCCTACCCCCGCCAGCGGGGGATAAGTTTCCTGCCTCCCGTCTTTTGTCCCCCTTTGAAGGGGGTAGGGGGAGGATTCTGTCTCCTGCCTTTTGTCCCCCTCTGGAGGGGGTAAGGGGGAGGAAAAATCCTGCCGATTGCCTGAAGAAAGGGCAGGGACAAGCCCAGCCCCTACGCCGGTAATCGCATTCCACGCCCCCACATACTCTTTCGGCAGATACAGCACAAAGGTCGAACCCTTACCCGGGCACTCTCAGCCAGTCGAATCTCACCACCAAGCAGATACGCCAGTTCACGGCTGATTGCCAGACCCAATCCTGTGCCGCCATACTTGCGTGAGGTTGTCCCATCTGCCTGCTGAAATGCCTCAAAGACTATTTTCTGCTTATCAGGGGCAATGCCGATGCCGGTGTCTTTGACAAAGAACCCAATCACCTACCTGGCCTGATTAAGGGCTGTGTGGTTAGGACTCCAGCCGCTCTTAGCCACATCAATAAACAATTCTACCGAGCCTTTCTGCGTGAACTTGCAGGCATTGGAAAGCAGATTCTTCAGGATTTGGGAAAGTCGCCTTTCATCTGTCCAGATAGACTCAGGCAGCCTATCACCAAGCCTTGTAGTAAAGTTGAGCCTCTTTGACTTGGCTATAGCCATAAATTGGCTTTCTAAAGGAGCAATTATGTTCCTGAAGAATATCTCGCTGGTCTCCACGGTTACTGTCCCTGATTCTATCTTGGATAGGTCAAGGATGTCGTTTATCAGGGTGAGCAGGTCATTACCCGAGTCATGAATGGTTTTGGCAAACTCTATCTGTTTTGGAGTCAGGTTAGCCTCACGGTTTTCTTCAAGCTGCTGGGAGAGGATGAGCAGGCTATTGAGCGGTGTGCGCAGCTCATGCGACATATTTGACAGGAACTGGGATTTATATTTCGAGGTAAGTTCCAACTGTTCTGCCTTGCCCTCAAGGTCATGTCTGGCGGATTCAATCTCAATGGTCTTATGTTCCAGGTCCTCTTTTTGTTCGCCAAGCTGTTTTGCCTTCTCTTCCAGCTCCTCATTGGTCTGTTGAAGCTCCTCTTGTTGGGTTTGCAGTTCCTCAGACATAGCCTGTGATTGTTTCAGCAAATCCTCAGTCCGGCCGGAGGCTTCAATCGTATTCAATATCACCCCCAGACTTTCGGCTAACTGCTCTAAGAGTGATTGTCTGATGGGATTAAATGCCTCAAACGAGGCTAACTCAATCACCGCCTTGACCTTGCCTTCAAAAAGCACCGGCAGGTCAATGATATTCAGCGGTGTTGCCTGTCCTAATCCGGAGATAATCTGGACATAATCCGCCGGCACATTGGTCAGGAGAATC
>JBDRHR010000117.1:0-17216 GCA_043816605.1 Nitrospirota bacterium | reverse complement strand
TTAAGACATAAGTTTCAAAACTACAATCCAGAACCAGCATCAATGCCTTTCCATACAAGATTGCTCGGTAAGGACAGAATGGCTTTATTTTCTTTCATCCATTCTCTAAATACGAATTTCGGAACAAGTATTTTTGAACCTGTTGCCTTAGCGATTGCCTCAACAACTTTTGCAAGTGCTGCTTCACAGCAGACAGCTGGAACAAAAATTTCATCGGAAGCACATAAAGTTATTCAAAATATTATGGATAGACTGACAACAGCTAATTCATTTCCAAATAAGCCAGATGAAATCAACGCCATCAGAAAAGTTTGCAGGCAAGGAGAAATGAAAACCGTCAAACTGACTAAAGTTGACATTAAACTCGTTGCTCACAACGGAACAGTTTATCTCTTTGACATCAAGACAGCAAAACCAAATGCTGGAGGTTTCAAAGAATTCAAACGAACACTCTTAGAATGGATTGCGGCAATACTTGCAACAAATCCGACAGAAAATGTTCAATCGCTTATAGCAATTCCTTATAATCCATATGAACCTCAACCCTACAATCGCTGGACAATGAGAGGGATGTTAGACCTTGTCAATGAATTGAAGGTAGCAAATGAATTTTGGGATTTTCTTGGTGGCTCTGGTGCATATCTTGACTTACTGGATATCTTTGAAAGAATTGGAATTGAATTGTGTCCAGAGATTGACCAATATTTTGCACGATATAACAGGTAACATTAATGTCGTCTTTATCATCCGTGTCTTTGGCGGTAAGAAGAGAGCCTTGCTAAAGCACGGCATTTCAATCTAAATCAAGAGGAGGAAAAATCATGAGCAAAGAGCAGCATATTAAAAAGGAATTAAAGAAAGAACCGGCAAAAACCATGAAGGAAAAAAAGGCAGCTAAAAGAGAGAAGAAAAATGAAAAAAAGAGCCAGGGGTAATTGGGGCATAAATAAAGAAGGAGTGAGGAAGGGAGGAGGGGAAATTTCCCTTCCTCCCTCATTATACCAATTTGCAATCAAAAGTAAAATAACATGAGATTTTGGATTTTGGATTTTAGATTTTGGATTGGGGAATTTCATATCTTTAATCCAAAATCTAAAAGTAATCGGTCAGTTACGCGGGGGAGAACAACCCCCTAACCCCCTTTTTTAAGGGGGAATAAAACGGGGTTGTGCCATATTCCCCCTTAAAAAAGGGGGTTAGGGGGTTGTTCTCTTTACCCAGTCAAAAAATAACCCCGCGCAACTGACTCATTACATCTAAAATCTAAAATCCAAAATTATTTTTATATCTTTGATTGCAACTTAGTATTAGAGGTAGTAGCACTTATAAGGTGAAAACGACTTGAAAAACAATAAATTTTTTATTTTGCTGGGTGTAATTCTGGCGATGTTTCTTTCCGCTCTTGACCAAACGATTGTTTCTACAGCCATGCCGCGGATAGTCTGGGAATTAAACGGACTTACGCATTTAAGTTGGGTGTTCACCGCCTACATGCTATCTGCAACCGTTACCGTGCCTATCTATGGCAAACTATCAGACATTTTTGAACGACGGGGTCTTTATATTCTGGGAATTGTTATTTTTTTGTTTGGCTCGGTTCTGTCAGGAATGTCGCAGAGCATGATTCAGTTGATTCTATTCAGGGCATTACAGGGTATCGGCGGCGGTGCCATAATGGTTAATTCCATTACCATCATTGGAGATATTTTCCCACCGGCTGAACGCGGCAAATGGCAAGGTTTGATTGGCGGTATTTTTGCTTTAGCCAGCGTCGCCGGACCGCTTTTGGGTGGTTGGGTTACTGACCATCTTTCGTGGAGATGGATATTCTATATCAATATTCCGGTCGGAATTTTGGCAAGTGTGGTGCTGTCCTCTGCTATGCCAAAGATTACCCACAAGGTCAAAGACCGTTCTATTGATTTTCTGGGCGCCTTCCTGATTGCTTTCGGACTTGTGCCTCTTCTCCTGGCATTAGTCTGGGGTGGTAGCGAATACGCATGGAACTCCCTGCAGGTTATTTCGCTTCTTAGCATAGCGGCAGTATCTCTTTTCCTGTTTGCCTTGGCAGAGAGAAAAGCTCGTAACCCAATCCTATCATTTGATTTGTTCAGGAACAAGGTATTTTCCGTCTCGGTGCTGACTATATTTCTCACTTCAATAGGTATGTTTGGAGCAATTCTCTATATCCCTATTTTTGCCCAGGGAGTTATTGGTGTTTCGGCGACAAATTCCGGATTTATCATGATGCCCATGATGATTTCCTTAGTCATCGCTTCGGTTATTAGTGGTCAAATCATTTCCAAGACAGGCAGGTATAAGTTTTTGGCAATACTGGGCGTAGTAGTTGTCATACTGGGAATGTTCTTGCTCTCGAATATCGGCGTGAATACGACCAGGGGCGGGTTATTTGTGAAAATGGCAATGCTTGGTGTTGGATTAGGTATTACCATGCCGATTTTTACCATCGCCGTGCAAAATGCGTTCAGCAACGAGCGACTCGGAGAGGTTACTGCCGGCACTCAGCTCTTCAGAAGTATTGGCGGCACCGTTGGCACGGCAGTGTTGGGTGGCGTTATGAATAGCCAATTGGCAAACCGACTCTCAAACTTAGAACAGGAACCTTTTGTGGCGATGATGAAAAACATCGGTTCTACCGACATCTTCTCAAAGATTGATAGCAATACTGTCCAAAATCTGCTTAATCCCGATAGCCAGGCACAGATACGAGCGATGTTTGCTCATTCGCCGCAATCTCTTCAAAGTCAGCTTTCAACAAATTTTGACCATTTCTTAAATGCAATAAAAATCGCTTTTAGTCATTCAATTGATTCTCTGTTTATCGTCAGCACGATTTTGATGTTTATGGCTTTTATTGTGGTTTTATTCCTCCCGCAAATTCCATTGCGAAAAACCAATCGCCCTGCTTTAGAGGAAATAGGTCTTGAATTAGAGGCAGAATTTGGACAGGCTGATATAAAACACGAACCCAGAATATAATTCAGGGCTGGTATTGGGGGTAGATATTGAAAACAGAATTTAGATAGTTACAAGGTTTGTTTTCAAATTGACATTAGTTTAATATCATAGGGGGGTGATAAAAATGAGTTGCCGTGTCATATCTTGAACTGCCTACCTTTATTCTATCCTTTATTACTTTTTTTCGCCTGGTAAAATGCCCGGACATTATCCAATTTAGTTGCCATTTGGCACTTAGGCAGTGAATTCAAGAATAGCCTGCCATAATTCTTTGTTTTAATTCGCGGGTCAAGGATAGCGACGATACCAATGTCCTGCTTGGTGCGAATAAGTCTGCCAAAGCCCTGCCTTGTCTGGATTATTGCCTGCGGTACCTGATATGCCCAGAATGGGTCAGAACCTTTTGCCTTTAAATATTCCATCCTTGCCTCGACGATTGGGTCGTCAGGAACAGCAAAGGGTAATTTGGTAATCACCACACATTCTAAATCCTCACCCGGCACATCCACCCCCTGCCAGAAGGTATTAGTGCCCCACAGGACTGAGTTTCTATGCAACTTAAACTCTGAAAGCATTCGTTGAGATGAGTATTCTCCTTGTTTAAGATGGCTAAGGTTAGTCAGCCTTGCCTCAACTTTGCCGGCTATCTTTTTCAGCATGGCAAAACTGGTAAAGAGCACAAAAGTCCTGCCCTGCATAATTTCTAAAAGTTCCTCGGTGAGTTTCACTACGCCAGTATAATATTCTTCTGCAGATAATTTTGGGTCGGCAATACCATCCGGCAAGAAAAGCATTACCTGCGATTGATAATTAAACGGAGATGAAAGCATCAACTCATCTGCATCATCACAGCCTAATCGAGTTTTGATATACTCAAAGGAATTGTTAGTTGTCAGGGTAGCCGAGGTAAGTACAACCGTATCGATAGGTTCAAACACAGTCTTTCTTAAACCCGCAGAGACATCAATAGGATTAGCATGGAGTATAATTTTAATAAACCTGTGTTTTTGAGTGAGTTCGAGCCAATATACATAATCCGCTTGCTTCTGGCTGATGATGAGTTCTAAGGCATCTTTGAACGCCTGTGCCCGGGTTTGATAGGCTGAAATCTCTAACTTAGTTTCCTCATCCGGGATTTTGGCTTTTAATTTACCAAGTTCAGAGGCTAAAAAATCTAAAGGCTCGTGCAAAGAATTATCTATAAAATTTGCCTCCCTGAGCCGGGTTACAAAATTTAGTTCCTGGGGATTAAATTTTAATAATAGATTTGAGAAAAAACTATCCGCTGCATTTCTAACCTCATTAAGGGCTTTTTTTATCCTTTCCTTTAGTTCTTCCTCTTTTTTAACCCTGATTAGAATCCCCTTGTCGGTAGTAGGATTATATATTGCATCGAGCAAGTATTTAATTTGGGAATTAGATATTTCGGCGCCCAGATAGCTTGTGGCGACATCCTCTAAGTTGTGAGCCTCATCAAATACCACCGCATTAAATTTCGGCAATACCTGTTCTGCAGAGGCTAAATTAGCAAAGAATAGATGATGATTAACCACTAAAACTTGAGAATAATACTGTTTCTTTTTGGCTTTATAGTAATAGCAGTCGGTAAAATGGGGACATTTTTTGCTCATACACAAATCAGATTCGCGGCAGATTTTATTCCAGAATGCAGGATTTGGCTCAAAAATCAACTCGGATTTTAGACCCTGCTCGGTTTTTTCTACCCAAGTGGATATTTTCCTGAATTCCTTTACTTCTTCTATTGCCTCAAACAGTCCCTGGATTTGGGTTTGTGAGAATCGGCGCAGGCATAGGTAATTATTGCTACCCACGCATAAAGCAAAGGAAAAATTTATTCCTGCCGCCTTTTTTAAAAACGGCAAGTCCTTTGTCGTTAATTGTTCCTGAAGGGTTTTGGTATAGGTAGAGACAACTACCCTCTTTTTCTCTTTTACTGCCCAGAAGATAAAGGGGACTAAATAGGCTAAACTTTTACCTGTGCCGGTGCCTGCCTCTACAATCAAGTGATTTGCCTTAGAAATAGCCTGCTCAATTCGTTGGCTCATCTCAAGTTGCTGTGGCCGATACTCATAGGTTTTAAGCTGGTTTGACAGTATTCCTTTATGTCCAAATATATCCATAGACTGGAATGTGTTCTGTGATCCATGCTCCATACTCTCTGTAGCCTTAACCCACCCCTGACCCCTACCAGGAGGGGAATTAGACTGGAATGTATTCTGTGCTTTATTCTCTATGTCCTGTATTCTGTGCTCTGTGTTCTGTATTCTGTGTTCTGTGCCTTGTTGTTTCATCCTTTTTAGTATATCATACGGTTAATTTTTTGTCAAAGCAATTTCCACCAAACTTTTTACTTGCATCCTCTCCAACTTTATGTTATAATTTTCCTAAGCGTTCAGCAATCAGCGGTTAGCAAATACACGAAGGACAGATATTAAGGTGATACTTTATAATCTGCCTACTGCTTACTGCCTACTGATGCCTGAACACTTACAAAAAGGGGGTGGTAAAAAATGGTTTTATCAGATGAAAGAAAACAAGAGATTATAGAGGAGGAAAGTTTAAGACGGAGTATTCGTAACCCTGGAGTAGCGGCAGTACTTTCTTTCTGTTTTAATGGACTGGGACAAGTCTATAACGGTGAGATTAAAAAAGGAATGTGTATTATGTCCTTCTCGGTTATATTTATGACTTGTATCATCATTACGGCCATCTATCTGGCGTATGTTTTCTGGGCAGGACCTCAAGACCTCTTACGATTAGGTATCTGGCTGATACTTTTAGCCCTGAGTATTATTGCGGTGGCTATTGTTGGAATTTACAGCATCTACGACGCCTATAATGGTGCTAAAAAGGTAAGAAAGTAGGAAGTGGAAGACGATAAAAAGATATTAATCATTCGCCTGAGTTCTATTGGTGACATTGTCTTAGCCTCACCGCTTATTAGATTAGTTCGGAAGAAATTCCCTCAAGCAAAGATTGATATGCTTGTGTGTAGTGAGTTTGAGGAGTTGATATCTGCTAACCCTAATTTAAGCCAAGTGATATTGTTTGACCGTAAAACAGGGCTGAAAGGACTTTTGCGGCTGTGCAAAAAGATAAGAAAAGAGCGATATGATTTAGTTATTGATATTCATAAGAAACTGCGTAGTTCCATTATTTGCTGGACAAGTGGGGCAAAACAAACGGTAGTCTACAATAAGCATTCCTTCCTTCGCTTTCTGTTAGTCAATTTCAAGATAAATCGTTTCGTTACAACCACTTATGTGGCTAATCTTTATTTAAAATCCGTGGAGAGATTTGGGATTGAAGATGATGGACAAGGGCTGGAGTTGGACATCACCCAGGCAAAAGATATGGGTGTTTTAGAGTTATTGCGTCAGGAAGGGGTAAGTAAAGAATGCTCTTTAATCGGTCTTGCCCCGGGTGCACACTGGAATACCAAGAGATGGTTCAAGGAGAGCTTTATTGAATTAGCTAATCTACTTCTCCAGAGAAAGGGCGTCAAAATAGTCATCCTGGGAGGTAAGGATGAAATGGAATTGGGTAAAGAGATAGAATCCGGTCTGCTTGATAAACCGATTAATGCCGTCGGGAAGCTCTCGCTGATGGAAACAGCCGCCTTACTTAAAAGGTGCAATGTGCTTATTACCAATGATACCGGTGTAATGCATATTGCGGCGGCGGTTAAAACACCGGTAGTAGCCATATTTGGTCCGACGGTAGGAGAATTTGGCTATTACCCGTATCGTGTGGCTAACCGCGTCATCTCCAAGGATTTACCCTGCAAACCCTGCACTACCAAAGGGACATCCAAATGTAAAATTAATACCTTTGACTGCATGCGGATTATCTCAACTGATGAGGTTTTAGAAGCAGTCATAGGGTTAGTAAAGGAGTGAGCGGCAATGGAATTTAAATTAATCAAGCAATCTAAAGATTGTCCAGCAAGAACAGGAGAGATAACCACCGTTCACGGTAAGATTAATACCCCTGTATTTATGCCTGTCGGCACTCAAGCCACGGTCAAATGTATGAGTCCGGAGGAACTTAAAAGCATCGGGGCAGAAATTATTCTGGGTAATGCCTACCACCTTTATTTACGACCCGGGATGAAAATAATTCAAAAGGCAGGAGGCTTACATCCGTTTATGCACTGGGATAGGCCAATATTGACTGATAGCGGTGGATACCAGATATTCAGCCTGGGGGCATTACGCAAAATTACCGATGAAGGGGTAAAATTTCAATCACACATCGATGGGTCATACCACTTCTTTACCCCGGAGGTGGCAACGGAATTACAATTAGCCCTCGGCTCGGATATAATTATGGTCTTAGATGAATGTGCTCCGTATCCTTGTGAATATGAACAGGCAAAAGAGGCAAAGGATAGAACTACACTTTGGGCAAAAAGATGCAAGGAACTTGGAGAGGGAGAAAAATCAGCCCTTTTTGGTATTGTGCAGGGTAATTTTTATAAGGACCTGCGGATGCAAAGTGCAGCAGAATTGGTGGATTTAGACTTCCCTGGCTATGCAGTAGGTGGTGTAAGTGTAGGAGAACCAAAGGAGTTGCTCTTTGAGGTAGTGGAATACACCCTGCCTGAGTTACCCGCTAACAAACCTAAATATTTGATGGGGGTAGGTCCTCCAGAGGATATTTTAAGGGCAGTAGAATTAGGTGTGGATATGTTTGATTGTGTTATGCCGACAAGACACGCTCGCACAGGTCAGGTATTTACCTCAAATGGCCCATTAGTCATCAGAAATGCCCCTTGTGCAGAGGATTTTTCCCCAATTGACTCGGATTGCGGCTGTTATACCTGCCAAAATTATTCACGGGCATACATCAGACATCTTATTCATGCAGACGAAATCCTCGGCGTCCGCCTGACCACAACTCATAATCTATACTTTTTTATTGATTTGATGCGGAGAATTAGAGAGGCTATCCTACAAGATAAATTCTTAGAGTTTAAAAAGGAATTCATGGAAAGATATAAAGGTGGAAATAAAAATATGATAATTCTGCAACCAAATGGTTGCAGTTTTTGATTATCTTTATAAATTATGAGTGTTGATTATTCGATTATTCCGCCTCCCACAAGAATATCATTTTGATAAAAAACTACTGATTGTCCTGGGGTTATTGCCCGCTGAGGCTGGTCAAACTCTACCTTTACCCTGTCCTCATCTACGGGAGAAATGACGGCTTTTGCCCCGGTATGTAGATACCTGATTTTTGCCATTACTTCTATGCTTAAATTAAGATTTTCTATTGCCACCCAGTTTAATTCTTTAGCGGTCAGGCTACGGCTGTAGAGGTCAGTTTCTTCACCGACAATGATGGCATTTTCACTTTTGTCTATGGCTATAACATAAAGCGGCTTGCCTGCGGCAATTCCCAGCCCACGGCGTTGACCTATGGTGAACTGAATAAGCCCCTCATGATTTGCAAGCACCTTCCCTTGCTTGTCCAATATTGGTCCTGGTTGGAGTGTATCTCTTTGCTGAATAAACTGTCGATAGTCTCCTTCCGGGATAAAACATATCTCCCGGGATTCAGATTTATCTGCTATTTTGAAAGATTGGCTGGCGGCTATTTTTCGCACATCTACTTTTTGATACCCACCTAAAGGCATCATTGCCTGACTCAATTGTTTCTGGGTAAGTTTATACAGAAAATAGGATTGGTCACGGGTAATATCAATTCCTTTTCTAATGACATATCGTCCATTTTTTTCTTCTATTTTGGCATAATGCCCAGTAGCAAGGTAATCTGCTCCGAATTGCCTGGCTTTATCAAGTAACAACCCAAACTTTATCCTTGAATTACAGAGGACACAGGGATTAGGTGTCCGACCATGCAGGTATTCGTTCACAAAGTAATTAATCACTTCCTGTTTAAATTCTGCTTTGCAATCAATAATATGGTGAGGGATGCCTAATCTGTCCGCCACATCTTGTGCATCTGCAAAAGCCTGCGAAGAATGGCAAGTATCCAATTTTTCAATCAAATCCATAGTGATGCCCACGACATCATATCCTACCTCTTTAAGCAAGTAGGCAGTAACAGATGAATCCACACCACCACTCATTGCTACAAAAACACACTTTGCCATCTTTTACCTTCATGGGTAATCCCTCAAAAACAACCCCCTAACCCCCTTTATTAAGGGGGAATAAAACCTGGTTGTGTCATATTCCCCCTTAATAAAGGGGGTTAGGGGGTTGTTTTTCCTTATCCGGTCAAAAAATATTTCCCCCATAACTTAAGGAATTACCTTCATCGTTTTAATTCGGTTAAAAGTAGTTCCGCTACCTTTTTACCGGAAAGCAGCATACCACCAAATATCGGTCCCATTCTTGGTGCACCAAATACAGCATTACAAGCCATACCGGCGACATAAACCCCTGGATAGATTTCTTTTGTATTTTCCACGATGGCGTGCTCCCCAACCTCTGCCCACATAGGTTTTTCTCCCAGTAAATCACCTGATTGGGTGAGTAATTTTTGCCCAATCTTACGAGTAATTATTTTAGCTACCTCAGCGGCATGGCCGGTGGCATCTATAACATATTTTGACCGAATTGTCAATGGGTCAACATGTAATTTTGCAATATCAACCGCACTCCAATTGAGGACAAGTCCTGTAACCCCTTCCTCACGAATCATGACATCCTCTATCGAGATAAGGTTAAATATCCTTGCCCCGGCACGGATTGTTTCAAGACAAAGGGCAGAGACAGTCTCTAACGAATCAGTAACAAAATAACCAGGCTGATATTCCTCATACCTTATCTTAAACTCATCTAAGATTGGTCTTGACGCCTCCTGAAAGACACACTTGTTGTACATCATACCTCCGCCCCACATGCCACCGCCAATAGACAACTTGCGTTCATACAATACTACCTTAACCCCTTGTTTAGCTAAGTAATAGGCGGCGGTCAAACCTGCCGGCCCTCCACCAACAATGGCTACATCTACCTCAAGATACTCTACTAAATCCTTACTCCATCCCTCGATAATAGCCTTTGAAATAACAATATCATCTAACTTCATTTTATCAAATCTCCTTTTCTTAGAATTTAAAAGCTGAAGGCTGAAGGTAGAATCGCCTATCTACCTTCAGCCTATCTACCTTTTTTCTCTATCAACATTCAATGCACATGTTTTTTACATGTGATTTTATCAAAATTCTAACATATTTAACTAATATTGTCAAGAATTTTGTCGATAAAAACTCATTACAGAGACACAGAGAAGATTAGAAAAGACTATTTCTCTACTCTTCACGCTGACCATCTTTAATTGTTTCTAAGCACTCTGGTAGATTCTTGGCAAAGGTAGTGAGAAACAATAATCCCTTTTGAACTTCGGGGTCCATCATAGCAGAGATAAGCCTACCCAACCCTGGTTTAGGTGGTGCTTCACTAAATTGCTGCATGGCTTTAACAATACACTTCTGCATTCCCTTCATTAAGCACCTTGTCTCTTTAGCAAAGGCATGTTCAAGGGTAAAATTAAGGTCGCCACTTTCATCTAAAGCATATAGAAAATCCAGGAGTTTATTAAAGGTGTTTATATTCTCGCCTGTTTTTTGAATAAGCTCTAAGGTCTCATCTCTTTCAAAGCGTTCCCTTAAATCTCGAACAATTGGAAGCGTTTCTTTGGCAATTTTTTCAGGTACTTCAGCTAAATCCTCAAGCAATCCCTTTATTGCTTTCGTCGTATCCAGAAGATTTACAAATGTCGGAATATTATCTCCAACTCGTTTAATTAGTGTTAAAGTTTCATCTCTCTCGAATTTCTCTCTTACTTCTCGAATAGTTATCTGAGTTTCTTTAGAGACCTTTTCAAAACCAGGTGATAAATCGGCTATAAGGTTTTCAATTGTCTTAAATCTGTCGTATAACTCATCTATCTGGGCAGCCATCTTTTCATTACCAGTTAATGTTTTATTTACCATCTTTTCGTTCCTCCTTTAATGCATGAGATTACATTAACCCGTTAAGCATGAGATTCCAGTAAAGTGGTCTTAGCATATGAACTTTAAATACCCAGTTCATATAGCTTTCGATAGCCGGGGATATGCTTTCGGTATAATTAAACTCTGCAAACAAAGCCCTTCCATATCTGGTTGGCATAGGACATATTACCTCTCCATCATAAGTTGCAGTTGGCTCTTTACCACTTAGATGTGATTTCATCCGTTCTGTTAAAACTTTGGCTTGCTTTCTTATCCCTGATGCTGTCTTTGATGTTGGGAAATCAGTTGCATCTCCAATTCCATAGATATTAGGATAAGCAGTGTGTCTCATCAGATTTTTATCACATGTTACCCATCCTGCCGGATTTCCTACACCCTCAGAGTTTTCAATGACAGTTTGACCTTCGTGCGGTGGAGTAATACAAAGCAAATCAAAGTTTACCTCTGCTTTAGTATAGGATTTTATAATCCCTTTTTCATAATCAACCTCTGATGGGGTGAAATTTGCTATTGCCTCTATCCCTCTTGACTTGAAAATGCTGTTTAGTTTAGCGGCGTAAGGTTGTCTTGAAAAGACATCAGGCATTGGGGTTGTAAATACAAATTTGAATTTGTCTCTTATCCCTTTGCGTCTCATGGTATCTTCTGCCAACATGATAAATTTCACAGGAGCAGCCGGGCATTTTATAGGCATCTCACAAATAGATGAAACTATCGTTCCACCCTCAAATTTCTTTAACGCATCTCTAAGTTGTATAGCCCTATCAAGGGTATAAAACATAAACACATTTTCACCTTTGTCAAGTCCCTCTTTCATCCCGGGTGGTTGGTCATAAACTAATTTAGCACCTGTAGCAATAACAAGATAATCATAAGAGATTTCACCGGATTTTGCAGTAGTCACTTTGTTGTTTTTCTGGTCTATCTTTGTAGCCTCATCAGTGATTAAATTAATCCCCTCATGGAATAAGTCTTTCATCGGTCTTGTAAGATTTTCCGGCTGGTCCAATTCAAAAACTACTAATGTAAATGCCGGTTGATAAACATGGGTATCCCTCTTTTCTATCACAGTGATTTCTAATTCATCTACACTAAACTCCTTTCTCATTCTGTTACTAAACATCACACCCGCACTTCCTCCACCTAAAATTACAATTCGTTTCATTTGTTTTTACCTCCTTGACTTTATTGGTTTTAAACTTCATCGCCAAATATAAGCGTATTTTTTTAAATACATTTCACCTCCTTTCCTCCTGATTTCTTTAGCTTCTCAGCTAAATCCTCAATAGTGGTTGCTTCAAATCTTTTGGCTACCTCATCTCCAAGTTCCTGCCAGAAAGAACGAACCGTATTATCTACAGGCTGACCTGTCTTTATTTTAAGACTGGGACAAAGACAAAAATTAGGCTCTATTGTTTCAATAATTTTTTTTACAGTTACCTTTGATGGGTGGACTTTAAAATGAAATCCACCACCAACCCCACCTCTAACACTTTCAAGTAACCCGGTATGTTTTAATCTATTAAGAATCTGGGCTACAAATGCAAAAGAAATATTTTGCCTGCGGGCAATCTCATCACCTTATAATAGTTATTCCTTCCCCCTGTATAGCCATATCTATCATTATTACAATTGCATAATGTATTTGTGCCGAAACTTTCATTTATAAAACCTCATATTTTCCATCTAAAATGGAAATACCTGCATGGACAAAATCTCCTAATTTCATACCCCCTTTGGCAAATAGCAGCTTATTTTTGTGCTCATTAGGAGAAGCATTTACATACGATACTGCGTAACCAACAGGCTCTACCTTGCCTGATAATACAACACCAGTAGCCCTGAGAGCATTTTTGCCGGCCAGAACAGTCCTGATGCCTGTGGAATAAAAGCCAACAGGTAGGTTATAGGTAGAGTGGGCATTGACAAGCCCAAAAGGCACAGCAAACCGACCAGCGGTAAGATTAACATTGTCGTTAATCGCCACATTCAGCTTACAGTCCAAAACTCCACTACTGCCGGTTACACCTGCAAAAGCACCTTCTTCAGTAGCTGCACTGTACTGAAGCTACACATTAGCCTTCTCTCCCCCACCTTTTACTATGAATCGCAGGATAGAGTTAGTAAAATATGGGTTTTCACTGACACTTTGTGTACCACCTACTATTTTCTTATCTGCCGATATCCCCTGGACAATACCCCAGCCTGAAATGTCAAAATCTGCAGAAGCCACTGGTGCTACTGCTGCAATTATAACGATTGCTCCTAACACAATTAATAACTTTTTCATCTTTTTTTTACCTCCTTTGAAATTAACTTACTTCCCATGTTCCTCTCTTACTTCTTTACTAAACATCACCTCCTTTTCTTGTAAGTGTTCAGCCATCAGGTGTCAGGTGTCAGCCAAAATCAGAGAAATCAAGGGAAATTTCAACCCTACGATTGGACACCTTCTCTATTGTGTGGTTTAATCCCTTTAAAAAGGCTTGCCTTGTAACTGATAGCTGACGGCTGACTCCTGAACGCTTCCGATTATTGATTGAATACCTCCCTGATTTCGTCCCTTATCATCTTTACATCTGGATGAGTCAGATTCCTTGGTCTGGCCATATTAACCTGGATGATTTTATGAATGGTTTTAGTGTAAGGTGAAAAGGCAATTACACGGTCACTAAGATAGACTGCTTCTGCTATGTCGTGAGTAACATAGACAATGGTTTTGTGTATAGCTTCCCAAATCCTTAAAAGGTCTTCTTGAAGCCTTTCTCGAGTGAGACAGTCTACTGCCCCAAAAGGTTCATCCATAAAGATAATCTTTGGTTTTATGGAGAGTGCCCTGGCTAAAGCCAACCTTTGACGCATGCCACCAGATAATTGGGATGGATACTTGTCTCCAGCATTGCTTAATCCCACCATATCGAGGTATTGATTAGCTACTACTACTCTTTCCTTTTTTGGCATGCCCCGTAATTTCAAGACAAAGGTGACATTTTCCAAACAAGTCATCCATGGGAAGACAGCATAATCCTGAAAGACCATAGCTATGTCGAATCTATGAAAATCTTTAAATAGCCTATTAGCAAGTGGAGAAAAGATGGATTTCTTCACTTTTCCATTTCCTCCAGACATAGGTTCTAAGACTATCTTGCCATCGATATAAACCTCACCCGTACTTGGTATCTGTAGCCCGGCTATTATCTCAAGCAGGGTGGATTTACCACAACCGCTTGGGCCAATCAGAGAAACAAATTCCCCATCCTTAATCTCCAGAGATACGGATTGTAAAACAGAAAGCTCTTTTTTTTCTCCTTGTGGAGTAATAGTAGTAAAGGTTTTACTAACATTTTTAATTTCAATCATTTGCGATTTACCTCCTTATCTTCCAAAATGATAATTTATTCTCGATATACTTCATTATCTCAATCAAAAACCAGCCGATAAACCCCAGTATGAACATACAAACAATCATTCTGTCGAGGCGGAAGAAATCCTTTGATTCTATCAAAAGATAGCCAACCCCACTGTGTGCACCCACCATCTCTGAGATTACTACCATAACCAACCCTATAGAAATACCAATCTTAATGCCCATAATTACTGAGCCAATGGCATGAGGGGTATATACACTCTTGATCAGGGTAAATTCACTTGCCCCAAAGACCCTGGCTGAGGTTATATATCTTGGGTCTGTATCCTTTATTCCTTGATAACCATTAAAAAGGACTGGATAAAAAACCCCAAGAAAGACCAAAAAGACCTGCATTGGCAATCCTATACCAAATAAGATAATGGTAATAGGTACCCATGCCGGTGGTGGGATTGGAGCCAATAGCTGAAATATTGGCAGGATATATTTGCGGATAGTAGGGTTCCAGCCCATAAGTGTTCCAATAGGCACAGAAACCGCCAAAGCAAGAAAGAAACCAAGAAAGAATCTCAAAAGGCTGGCACCAATGTGCTTTAATAACTCCCCATTGATCCACAGATCAAAGAAAGCATATCCAATTGCAGATGGCGGTGGGCATAAAGTTTCCTGTACCCAAGCTAATCGCGATGCCATCTCCCAAAGAATAAGGATGGGGATAACAATGGTAAGGACTTGAATGGATAAAATGCTTCCAAATGAGACCTTTAAAAAATTAGAAATCTCTCTTACAACTACTTTTGCCTTATTTTCTTTTTTGTTCATAATTATTTTTACCTCACAAATTATTTAAAGGGATGACAAGCCAGGACTAAAAACCACCTTGAAAGGGGCTATCTGTTACCTGGCTTATCCCTGATTATGTTCTTAGAATCCCCATGTTATGCCCTTAAACTCTGGTGCAAACATCTCTTGTCCTGGGTTTTTCTTAGCAACCCCCATCTCAACCAGATCATCAGCCAACGAAAAAAGCCCCTTTTCTTTTAATCTGATGGTGAATCTTAACCTGGCATTGCCACGGATTATAGCATCCTTCGGTGCTCCTGTATACTTATGAGCAATATCAACAATATTACTTGCTACTGGATCCCGAAGGATAATAGCATTAGCCTCATCTATAGCCTTAATCATCCCTATGAGTGCCTTCTTTTTGCTTTTTAAGGCTTTCTGGCTTGCGCTAATAGTTCGGCATGGAACGCCTGAGGCTTCTCGGAACATAACCTTAAACCCTGCTAATTCAGCTATACTGGCATGCGGCTCCTCTAAAATTGCCCCATCAACCCTACCAGCCTTTAAGGCAGCTATGGCTGGTCCACC
Source organism: Nitrospirota bacterium (assembly GCA_043816605.1). GTDB lineage: Bacteria > UBA9089 > CG2-30-40-21 > CG2-30-40-21 > SBAY01 > JBDRHR01. Next base: position 1,482 of record JBDRHR010000117.1, on the reverse strand, counting down.
AGGAAGTTTCTCTAAATTAAACTTAGCTCCAGCCTCTTTAGCCGCTTTGGTTATGGCAATTACTGCTTCACAAGAAGGCGATATACCACCAATAAGTTTATCGTTCATGTCCTTGTATTCCCGGATAGGAGAATCCTTTGGGACAAGCAAAACCGAGGTGCAAGGAACCTTTACCTGAGCGATTGTTCTTATTGGAGCGCCGTTGGCAATAGCAGCAATGGCTAAGGTTGGACATGCCCAGAAAACATCGGCTTTGCCACTTACGACTGCATCCCTTGCAGAGGCTAAATCCTCTACATTGATTATCTCAACCTCTACATGATGCTTTTTGAAAAGCCCCAATTCCTTTGCTACATATAGATTTAAATGGTGAGTTGTAGCAGCATCTGCCACAATAATCTTTTTAGATTCTTGGGCTGCCTCAACCTGCTCGGGATATTGTGGGTAGATAGCAAGAACTACGCCACATAATAACCCATAGATTAAACTGTTAACTCGTTTCATCTTTTTCATTTTTTCCTCCTTTGAAATTATTTTGTAACTACTCACCACAGAGGCACAGAGAAAGAAAAAACCACAAATTCAGATAAGATTATCCACAGATTACACAGATTGCACAGATTAAGATTTTTTTGTTTATTGTCTTGATGTCCCTATCTTTATTTTATTAGAACATCTGTGTAATCTGTGTAATCTGTGGATAAATTCTTCTCCGTGTTCTCTGTATCTCCGTGGTAAATTCCCCTCGCTGAGTAGTTACATTATTTTTAAACTTACTGCCTCCTCCTTTACACCTTACCAAACATCAAACACCACCTCCTTTTATTACCCCAAATTTCTCTTTATTTATGTTAAGCAGGACTATTTTAATAATCCTGACAAAAATATATATAATTATTTTACTCGACATTATTAATTATACTTAAAAGTCATCAATTTGTCAAATGAGTAATATTCATAGAACTATGACAAAAAGTCATAGGAAGAAAAAATGTAATCGGTTAGTCAATGGTGGAAATTTCTATAGGAGAGGACAACCCCCTAACCTCCTTTATTAAGCTTATCATGTCCCACATCTTTTGCTGGACAATTTTTCTACCTCTGCATCGATAATAATGTCATCCCTTCGGGATTTAATTATGGTTTATTCGTGATTGTGCTACAATAATATCATCCCTTCGGGATTTAAGAAAGTCAAAATAAACAAATCTTAACCCCGAAGGGGTGATATTATTATAGAAAGCCGGTATAAACAAATCCTAACCCCGAAGGGGTGATATTATTATAAATCTGTGTAGAAAATTCCACCTCCACAGGACAAACTATTTTATGATAATTTCTCTAATCGTATAACTTAAATTGTCCAGCAATATTTGTGGGTAAAGATAAGTTTTTTAAGGGGGAATAAAACGGGGTTGTGCCATATTCCCCCTTAAAAAAGGGGGGTAGGGGGTTGTTTCCCTCCGGTAACTGAAGGATTAC
>JBDRHR010000116.1:0-20997 GCA_043816605.1 Nitrospirota bacterium | reverse complement strand
CGGAAATTTTAATAAACCTCTTCGTGAGTTCCAATTGTCTCTAAAAGAATTGCTTCTGATTCTTTGTATTGTACAAATTTAAAGATGATTCTCAATTCATAACTTACACTGCATGCCCACGAACCTTCAAGATTGCCCTTTAACTTATGGGTTTTCAGTAAAGGATTAAACACATTTTCAGCCAATAACCTCAAAGTAGATTGAATATCCTTTGTACTATGAGGATATTTCTTAACTGTTCGTTGTGCTGCCCGAATAAAAGTATTAGAACGGAGTAACAATCGATTCAAGACAATATCTCCTTCATGAGTTCAGTTGGAGTTACGGGTTTACACTTACCTTCTTTAAATTCTTGTTGTGCATACTGAATGTCTTTAGCTAACTCGGCACGTTGATAATCAATCCTTCGCCGATGTAAAATATCTGTCAATGTCTCTTGTTCGTCTAATGACAATTTATCGGCAGATTCTAACACCTCATTGAAAGCCGTCATACTTCCCATACTTTTTACCTCCTCATAGATATTGTCTAACCAGTAACTATACAGATCTGTATAACATCACAATTAAGTTATTATCCAGTTTCTGTATAAGAACAATAATATCACAATTGAATCAAAAATGTCAAGTAAAATATTGACAAAAACGTAATGGTGTCTTGCTTCAAATGCCTTATGTACCTCCATATTTAGCTACCTCCTTTAATTCCAATCTACGGCATCATTTCATTTTATTTTAGTGGTTTAGGAGGAGACACACACCCTTGCCTCCTCTCGAGAAAAGGATTAAGTTCAAACCTTGATTATGGAATTCAAAGCATCCTGTATTCCATAGTCAAGATTTGACCCTAAATCCCCGTTTCTCACTTTCTCCAAAAGTAAGCCATCCTGATTAAAACTTAAATCCCTTTTTTGTCAGAAGTGTTATACAGGCATCAACCACCTCAGGGTCATAGAGAATGTCTTTATTCTTTGATATCTCTGCGATGGCAGTATCAAGGTCAAAAGCAGGACGATATGGGCGATGGGAGGTAATTGCCTCAACCACATCTGCAACCGTGAGTATTCGTGAAGCAAGCAATATATTTTCCCCTGATATCCCATCAGGATACCCGGAGCCATTCATCTTTTCATGTAGAGAGATATTGTGGTCATCTGACCCTTTCTACTCCCCTACCATTCAGGTCGTCTTTGCGAGAGACTTATTACACATCCAAATTTCGCACTTCCAGGGCATGGGTTTGGATGAAATTGCGTCTTGGCTCTACCTTGTCACCCATTAAAATCGTAAAAATATTATCCGCCTCTACGATGTCTTCTAAGGTAACTTGCAGGATAGTTCTGGTTTCAGGGTCCATGGTTGTTAACCAGAGCTGGTCTGGATTCATTTCTCCTAACCCTTTATACCTCTGAATACTTATCCCTTTTCTGCCTATCTCTTCTAATAATTTTCCCAATTCATCATCCGAGTAGGCATAATGGTCTTTTTTATTTTTTTTAACCCCGTAAAGAGGTGGTTGGGCAATAAATATATGACCCTGTTTTATTAATTCAGGGAAATAGCGATAAAAGAAGGTAAGCAGTAGTGTCCGGATATGCGAGCCGTCCACATCCGCATCGGTCATAATAATAACCTTATGATACCGCAATTTGCTCAAATTAAACTCTTCTTCACCAATACCAGTTCCTAATGCAGTAATAACCGTTCTTATTTCCTCATTTTCCAGGGCGCGGTCAAGTCTGGCTTTTTCTACATTCAAAATCTTACCTCGAAGGGGTAAAATAGCCTGAAATCTTCTATCCCTCCCTTGTTTGGCTGAGCCACCTGCCGAATCTCCTTCGACCAGATAAATCTCACATTGGGCAGGGTCACGCTCTGAGCAGTCAGCTAATTTGCCCGGTAACGAGTCAAACTCCAAGGCACTTTTGCGTCTGGTCAGTTCTCGTGCCTTTCTGGCGGCTTCACGAGCCCGGGCGGCCGTGATTGACTTTTCAATTATCTTCTTAGCAATAGCTGGATTTTCTTCACAAAATATCTCTAATCCATCCCCGACAATCGACTCAACAATACCTTTTACCTCACTATTGCCTAATTTTGTCTTCGTTTGTCCTTCAAACTGCGGCTCCCTTAATTTTACACTTATGACCACAGTTATCCCTTCACGCACATCCTCACCGGAAAGTGAAAAATTAGCCTCCTTGTATAAATTATTCTTCCGGGCATAGTCATTCAGAACACGGGTAAGACCTGATTTGAAACCAATTAAGTGAGTTCCACCTTCATGGGTATTAATCGTATTCGCATAAGAAAAGATATTTTCAAGATAACCATCATTGTACTGGATAGCAATCTCTACCTCTATACCATCTTTTTCTTTTGAGAAGTAGATAGGTTTATCATGGAGCGGGGTTTTATTTTCATTCATGTATTCAACAAAAGAAATAATCCCACCTTCATAAAAAAAGGTATGTTCTTTCTTGAGTTTTTCGTCTGAGATTGAAATCTTCAGCCCTTTATTTAAAAAGGCTAATTCTCTAAGTCGCTGGGATAACATATCAAAGGAGAATTCTTGGGTCTGCTTAAATATTTTTTTATCCGGCTTAAAGCTAATTTTAGTGCCTGTCTTATCCGTTGTTCCAATTACCTCAAGCGGGGTAGTTGGTTTCCCGAATTTATATTTTTGGCAATAGACCTTTCCCTCCCGACTTACCTCTACCTCCATCCATTCTGATAATGCATTGGCAACCGAAATACCTACTCCATGCAATCCACCGGAGATTCTATACGCTTTATCATCAAATTTACCCCCGGCGTGGAGCATGGTCATCACAATCTCTACCCCGGTTTTTTTATAGACAGAGTGAATATCAACCGGAATCCCACGACCATCATCTTCAACGATGATGTTTCCCTCCTGCGTTATGACCACATTGATATTTTTACAAACGCCGGCTAATGCCTCATCAATTGAGTTATCTACCGCCTCATAGACTAAGTGATGTAACCCCTGGATATGAGTATCCCCGATGTACATACTCGGTCTTTTCCTAACGCCTTCCAATCCCTCTAATATCTGGATTTTCTCTGTAGTATAATTTGTTTCCATTTTTTTAAATTTCCCCTCCTTATTAATTTAATTAGGACATATAAGTCATATAGGTCATATAGGTTATACCTTAAAATACACATCACTTATGACCCGCATCCCTACTCCCTCATTAACCTTTTTTATAATATCCTTCTTAAAGAACGAAAGTTCATTACACCAGGCTGAACTATCAACCTTAACAAAAATTATCTTATCCTGAATGCTAAGTGGTTTAGTATGGGCAGATACATTGTCCCCAACCACATCCGGCCATAACTGGACAGCCCTGACCTCGGCTAATTTTCGTGCCAAAGACACTTCCCTGCCATCTTTATCCTTTATCCTTATTCTCACCAGCATTCTATCTAAGATACTTCCAATCTCTTCAACTCGAAGCCCTCGTCTTCCCATACCTCTTTATTACCTCCGAAATTAGGAGTTGAGAGTTGGGAGTTGGGAGTTCCATTCCTCATTCTCTCAATTCTCAATTTATTATACCATTTATTCTATAATTTTTCAAGAGAAATTTGTTAAAAATGCTTAAGTTAGTTAAAAATAACACCGTTGACCCCAATTGTTATAAAAAACGGACAGCTAAACCATCTTTTAAAACCTATGGAAATCACCTGATTCCTTATAAACACTATGGATATAAGAGATTCAACCTGTCTTGGCATAAGATTTGCTTATTATGAAGTAGGACGGAAATAGTATCCGTCCTGAATTTAACCCAAAGGAGGTGATAAAGGATGAGAAAGATATTGACGATGATGGTTATGGGAATGTTTCTTACGGCTTGTGTAACAATTTGTCAGGCGATGGAAGGATGCGAGGAGGAAAACGGAAGTCCGGTTGGCGGTTTTGGTGGAGGTCCACAGTGGGGCTGCTATAGCCCATCTCTGTCCAATTTTAATGATTACCTCAAAAAAGAATTAGGACTTGATGGGATTAAGAATGTGGGGTTTCAGGGTGGGACATTTCGCTGGCAGATTAATCCTCGCTGGCAGATTGGCTACAATGGCGGCTGGATTTACGGTGAAGAACAAAAGACAGTCAATGGTACAGCTAATGTAGCTTTTCTTTCCGGTGGATACCATGGGATACTTGTCTCCTACAAATTTCCGAAAGAAAAGCTACCGGACGAGAAATGGGATTTAGCCGTAGGTGGTGGGTTAGGATTGTTTGGAGTATATGCTGAACTGGCCTCGGTTGATAAAGTTACCAAACACCCCGAGAAGTATTACTGGATGGAAGGAGATACCCTTGGTTACCAATTGTTTATCGAAGGAGGATATAAAATCGGTAAAATACTTACCCTCGGTGGCGATGTTACCTATCTCTACGCCAAGATTGATGACTTGAAATGGGCAGGAGAAAAAGTAGCTGACCCAACTGAGATAGACCTGAGTGGGTTCTTGATTAGATTTGGACCAAGATTCCACTTCTAAATTCATACCTTTCTTTGCAAGATGGAGTGCGGAAGTTTGCCAATTTTGGAGTGCGGTAGCTTGCCACCGCTTTTGGACTAATGGAGATTACTACCGCATCAATAAAGCGAAGGCAAGCCTTCGCACTCCAAAGATTTCTCTTGACTTTAACCATAAATTGTGCTAAACTACGGTAAAATTAAACTTCTGCAAAACAGAATAAAACATAGTAATTTGTCATTGCGAGCGATAGCGAAGCAATCACTAAGTAGTTGAAGGACAATGCGATTGTTTCGTCGCTTTGCTCCTCGCAATGACAGTTGGTTGTCATTTTACAGAAGTTTAACGGTAAAAATTTAAAAGGAGGATGTCAAAATGAAAAAAGTTTTATGTGGGATAGTATTAGTTGTCTTTTCGTTAAGTATTGCCGGCTGTATGGGGATGATGATGCCTTCATCATTTCGGGTAATGATGAAGGCGGAGAATGAAGCAGGTAAAGGAAATCCTGAAAAAGCCATCAACAGATTAGAGGAATATCAAAAAACTCACCCGGATATGTCTTGTCAGGAAATGGAGTGGCATAAAGGTATTTTAGCAAGATGTTATGAGGAGACTGGAAAAACCAATACCGCCATATCTATTCTTGAGGGATTTCTGAAAGAACAGCCGTATCAGGAACAGGAGGAACCATATTTTCATCTGGCCAGATTATACCTAAAACAGGGGGATAAACAAAAGGCAGAGACTATGTTTGAAAAGGCAAAGGAATCAGCTCAGATAAATTTAGAACTGAATATTGGGATGCAATATGAGGAAGCAAAGGAATTAGACAAGGCAATGGAAATCTATACCGGAATCAGCCAAAAGGCACCTTATTGCTATAAGGCATACACCTGTCTCGGTAATATCTCTCGCCAAAAAGGTAACCTGAATCAGGCAATCAATAGCTATGAAAAGGATTTAGAATTAAATCCTGCGGATATTGATGCTTGTATGTGGCTTGGGGCCTTAGATGCCATAAGTGGTAAAAAGGATAAGGCAAAAGCGTCCTTTGAAAAGGTGGTTAAAATTTGTCAATGGCAGGAAGCAATCAAACCGGCAAAGGCAGTCATAACCTTCCTGAATTCTGATGCCTACACTGAATTTCTACAGGATAAGGAGCATTTAAGCCAGGGGGATATGAATGCAGGTATTTCTGCCTGTAAAGAAAAAATTACTCAAGAGCCGCAAACCTTAAAATGGCATTTTTACTTAGCTGTGTTATCTACCATAAAAGGAGAGGACAAAGAGGCAAAACAGGGATTTAAAAAGGTGATTTCCCTTGCCTCTAATTCAGATGAGGCAAAATTATCTAAGGCAATTATGAGCACCTTGTCTGAATTTTAACAAAGGAACTTTCTATGACCGATAGCCAGTAAAATCGAGGATGAAGAATGAAGAATGGAGGAGGAAGAAGGGACGCCATTTCCTCCTTCCTCCTCCATTCTCCATCCTCCATCCTATAAAAACTGATACCTGATTACTGAATACTTACAGCAAGAGAGGTTTAGATGGAATTTTGGGTTATTGCCTCTAAATTAATGGCTATGGTAAGTGGTTTTTCTATACTTTTTTCTTTCCAGCCACAGCAAGTTTTACTTACGCCACCTCAAATTGCCATTGAAAATGAACAGTTGATAGTAAAGAGTAAATTATTAAATGCCTTCTCGGAAAAATTAGATGAGATATTTTTGAGCGGCACATCAGTCACTTTAAAATTTAAGATTAGCCTGAAAGAGAAAAATGGCCAACTGATTGAAGAAAAGGAGATATTCCATACCGTAAGCTATGATTTAGTCAAAAAGGAATGGACAGTGATTTGTGCCAGTACATCTCCTCCTAAGAAAACTGTGGATACCGTTCAGATGAAAAGATGGTTTAGGGAATTAAATGCCAAACTTGTCCTGGGTGAAAAAATACTCCCAAAGAAGTTATATCTGTTAGAAATAGAGGCAAATCTATTACCAATTGAGATAATGGCATTGAAGGATAAAAAGTATGACCTGATGAGTTTCTGGGGATATAAAGTTCCTGAGGTCACCTCTCGAGTTGTGTTAAAGGAGTAAACCATGAGCCTCCAGCAAAGACTTACCTTAAGTTTTATCTTCATTCTCCTTATTTCCATTATCCCCATTACCCTTTTTTCTTTAAAGATAATCTCCGATAGTATTGAATTATGGGTGCAGGAGGATACCGAGGAAACCTTAAGATTAGCCATAGATAAAATTGAAGGGGAAAAAGAACAACACAAAGCTAATGAGGTACTTAAAGGCTACCTGCAATTAAAGGCACTTAAAGAACCAATCAAGCGGGAGATTATTGGGTTTAGTATTTTTCTGGCGATAATAGCGTTTGTTGCGGCAGTAATACTTGCCTGGCTGTTTATCCTCCGGCTCACTAAACCCCTTAAAAAATTAACATTGGCTACTCAACAAATTGCAAAGGGAGATTTTGATGTACGGCTAAATCCAGGTGGTTCTTCAGAAATACGCCAACTTGTCGGGTCATTTAATCTGATGGCAGAATCACTAAAAAATAGCCGGGAGGAACTTAAAAAAACTACAAGAAGAGCCGCATGGCAGGAAGTAGCACAAACATTAGCCCATGAGATTAAGAATCCACTTACACCTATCCAGCTCTCTATTGAGCGAATAAAAAGGAAATATACGGAAGAGGAGGTAGCACCTCTGGCAGAGGTAGCACCTCTGGCAAATAAGAAATTTGGCAAGATTTTAGAAGAGGATTCAAAGTTAATTCTACAAGAAATAAACTCGCTCAGGAGATTGACTGACGAATTCTCTCAATTTGCCAGAATGCCACAATTAAACCTTAAAAAGGAGGCAATCAATCCTATTATTACAACCCTAACCGCAGGCTATCGGGATAATTATCCGCAAATAGCATTTACCCTTAATCTCGAAAAGGACTTACCACCGTTACTGATTGATGCAGACAATTTAAGAAGGGCACTGATGAATATTATCAAAAATGCCATTGAGTCAATGCCTGATGAAGGGACTTTGGAGATAGGGAATAGATTAGATAACGGGAGTTTAATTATCGAAATTCAGGATACAGGAATAGGAATTAAAGAGGACGAATTTCCATATTTATTTGAGCCTCACTATTCCAGAAAAAAAGAAGGGATAGGACTGGGACTGGCAATAACCAATGAAATTATTGAAGGACACAAAGGAAAAATTGAGGTAGAAAGTAAGGTTAGTGCAGGGACTATCTTCAGGATAATTATGCCTGTGCCGGATAAATCGGGAATTCCATAAGGAGAGAAAATGGCTAAAGGAACTATTTTAGTTGTTGATGATGAACAAAATGTCAGGATTGCCTTAAAGCGACTTTTAGAAGATGAGGCATATCAGGTAATCCTTGCCGCAAATGGGGCTGAAGCGATTAATTATTTTAAAAAAGATAAAGTAAATCTTGTCATCACAGATGTAATCTTACCGGATATTAGTGGACTTAAAGTATTGGCTAAAATAAAGGAGATAAGCCCAATAATCGAAGTTATCATGATTTCCGGGTATGCAAATATTGGTATAGCTGTAGATGCTACTAAAAATGGGGCTTATGACTTTTTAGAAAAACCTCTATCTACCGAACGGGTACTTTTGTCTGTTAGAAATGCCATGGAGCGACAAAGACTTATATTGCAAAAACTCCAAATAGATAAAACAGAAGAACAAAGATACAAAATTTTAGGCGAAAGCCAAATTGTCAAGTCGTTATTGGAACTGGCAGGAAAAATCGCTCAAACAGATTCTTCAGTGTTAATCACGGGAGAAACAGGCACAGGCAAAGAGTTATTTGCCAGGCAAATTTATCAGTTAAGTAAGCGAGTGGCAAAACCATTCATAAGGGTAAATTCAGCCGCTATACCAACTGAATTAGTTGAAAGTGAGCTATTTGGCTATGAAAAAGGGGCATTTACAGGCGCATCTGCTTCAACATCAGGTAAGTTCGAATTAGCCCATCAAGGAACAATATTTTTGGATGAGATTGCGGATATGAGTTTAGCTACCCAGTCTAAAATCTTACGCGTCCTCCAGGATGGTGAGGTAACAAGAATCGGTGGAAAACAATCTGTTAAGTGTGATATACGGGTAATTGCCGCTACTAATAAAGATATAAAAGAGGAAGTAAAACAAGGCAGATTTCGTGAGGATTTATACTATCGATTAAATGTTATTCCCCTGCACATACCACCTTTAAGGGAGCATAAAGAGGATATTCCTGTTTTAATCAACTACTACATCCAGGAGTTTTGCAGACTCAATGGTCGGAAGGAAAAACAAATATCCGGGGTAGTGATGGTAACATTGGTTAATTACAATTGGCCTGGTAATATCCGGGAGCTAAAGAATATCATGGAACGATTGGCTACATTAGCCCTATCAGAACAATTAGTACTTGAAGATATTCCTTACGAGATATTGACCCATAATGCCGTTGTTACTAAAGAAAGAGGTTTGAAGACCTTAAAAGAGATAAGGAATGATTTTGAGCGGGAGTACATTAAAACCGTACTTTTAGCAAATAAAGGGAATATAACTAAAACCGCTAATGTCTTAAAGCTAAAAAGGAGTTACCTTTATCAGAAAATGAAACAGCTAAAGATTAATTATTCCTATAACGACATTTAATCTTTTATGACACAACATATTGAACAAAACAATATATTGTGTCATGATTAACTAAATATCCTTGTAGTGTTAATGTCCCCATAAAGAAAGTGCTCTAAAGGTTTCACCAAGTAGGTTTGTTTTGTAGAATTTAGTTTTTTGTTTTGCCTGTAATTCAGCAGATTCTGCCTTTTCTTTTGCTTTTATAGCCGTAGTCAAGCATTTGGTGTATCCACCTGAAGATTGGGCTATCTGGGCTATTTCTAATGAATCTTCTGCCTCTTTAAGCAAATCCGGTGCATATTTTTCTGCATGGACTATTTTGGCTCTGGCAATTGCCGATTTAGCCTCTGTAATAGAATACTTAGCCTCATTTATTTGAGCATCAATGATATTAGTTACCCTTTCTTCTGTCCGCATGGCTCGTTCTAAGAATAATTCTCTTTCTTCTTTAATTTGCTTGCGGTCTTCTTCTAATCTTCTTTTCTCCGCAGAAAGTAAAATTCCATTATCTTCAGCCTTTTTCTTTGCCTCTTCAAGTAATTTTTTCTCCTGGGTTAATCGTTGTCTTTCTGCATCTAAAATTAATGCTTTTTCTTGCAAATCAAGTGTTTTTAATTCAAGGGTTAATGTCTTTTCTTCTAATTTCGAGATTTTACCTTCTGAATCCTTCAGCTTAATAAATAACTGATTTTTCTCTGCTTCTATTTTTTTCCGTCCCTCTTCACTTACCACCTTTTCCTCTTCCAAAACCTTGAGATTTGCTTCGATAGTAATTCTTTCTTCCTCTAATTTTTTCTTCGTCTCAATAGCCTGTCTCTTCTCTTCCTCTAAATTCTCTATCCCCTTTTCAATCTCCGCTTTCTCTACCTCGGTTATCACTTTTTCTTCTTTTACCTCTTTAACCTCAACTTTAGAAGGTTGCTCAATTTCAACAGAAGATTTTTCAATTACAGGCTTGGGCTTTGGAGGTTTTACAGGCATTGGCTTTTTTACAAATGGTTGGACAAGAGGTTTCTCAACTTGCTTTTTAACAACTCGAGGTGATACCTCTCGAGATAATACCTCTTTTGGAATAACCTTTTCTGCCTCTACTTGTTCTTCCTGAGGCATCTCTAATTCCTCTCGAGGTGATACCTCTTTCAATTCCTCTTTAACAATTGGTGTTTCAACGAAACTCGTTTCAATCTTTTCTTTTTCTTCAACTAAAGTTTTAATAGGAGCGACTACCATTTTTTGTGTTTCTTCACTGCTCAAGTCTACCCCTGCTAAAATTAACAGAGTAATAAAAGTACATCCCATCATAATTAACAGTGTAATGACTGTCATTAACATTCCTTTTATTGGCTGCATAATCTCAACCTCCTTGTTCTTGGGGTTACCCTGTTTATTTTTTCAGGTAACCGAATTTAACGAATTCAGCGAAAATTTAAGTAAGAGATGCGGGAAAAAGTAATTTTATTCATCTTTCTTCTCTTCTCCCTCACCTTTAAATATATTTTCATTTAATTCGATTAATTCAATTACTAACCCCGTTTATTGAAATTTTGTAATGAATGAAAAGCGGTGTGAATTATCAAACTCATCATGTGAGACAAAACCATAATCTACCTCAACCGCAACCCCTTCAAAATAACCCTCACCCTTACTTCTAAATCCTAATCCCATAGAATAACCTGCCTGATTGTTATATCCAAGCCTAATTCCTAAGGATGGAGTCAGGAAGTATTCACCCCCTGTACAAAAGTTAAATTCATTATCCTTAGGCATTTCTACATCAAAGGCGACTAATGTGTTTTCACCAAACAATTCAGGTTTATAACTAACACCTAATTTTATATTCAGCGGCAGGTCATTTTTTGCATTCCCAGTTTTAAATTTCGGACCTAAATTTTGGATATTTAAACCAAAGGAGGTTTTGGGATTATACCTTGAAAGAAGTCCAATATCCACAGCCATTCCCGTTCCTTTATTGCCGCCAAGGTCCTGTTTAATCATTTTCACATTAAATCCACAAGAGATACCTTTGCGTAATTCGAGGGCATAAGAGAGGGAAAGGGCTAAGTTATCCGCCTCTAATGTAGTAGTTTTCAATCCTGTATTATCTCGTCCATCAATCCCACCTGCATTTAACATCGTCAAGCTTATGCCCATAGCCCTTTTTATCTTGTTAATAGGTGGAAGTGGTTGGGCAAAGCTAAGATAATTAGTGTTTATATCCTCAAACCAAGATGTCCTTGCCGCAGTTATCTCTCGTAATTTAAGTTGGACAAGTCCAGCTGGATTCCAGTATGTGGCATTAATATCATCTGCTATTGCCACCCCAGCACCACCCATACCAACTATTCTTGGACCTTGACCAATCTTTAAAAATTCAGCCGTACAAATCCCTACATCATCATCCCCGGCATAGGAATTAAGAGCCAGGATAGAATCCTGAGCTACTACAAAGATTAAAATGCTCATTAATACTACTAACTTCTTCATTATAAACAACCTCCTTCCTAAATTTCTAATCCACTACTATATTTATACTTCCGCTTCTGCTATACAAACAATTTTCCTCATATACGAAAGTATATCATCTTTTGCATTTTGAACTGTTTTAACATTATTCCAATTTATTTTTAAATATCCATGAATTGCTTCATTTCTGCATACAACTAATGGTGCAATCTTTAATGCCAATTCACCAATAAATTCGTAAGTAGAGAGAATTATTTCCTTATAAGTTTTAGGAATAACATGTTTTTTTATTCTTATCAAAATTACTGCAATGTCAATACATGCAAGGATAATATCATTCAAACTTTTATCAATTGCCCTTCGTAATATTGGGTCTGCTAAGTAAATATCTATAGTCGTCCTCTCTAACATTTTTAGAAACAACTCTACCTCTTGATTAATAAATGCTTCAAGTTGCCTAATCTTCTTTAATAATGCCAATCAATTTCATCTCCTCTAATTGATGAATATTTTTCATCCATTCATCATAATAAGTATCTCTATCATTCATAACAATAGGTATTCCTTCTCCCGCGGCAATGAAAATTTCTGGTGAAATATCTTCATTGTCAAGATAACCTATTTGTGTTTCTATTGGTTCAAGTGAGTCGTTTACTTTAAACCTTATCTCATCTCTTTTATCCTCACTCAAATTCTTTGTAAAGTATATTCCTATATCTACATCAGACCAGATATCTGCATTCCCAGTTGCATAAGAACCAAAAAGAAAGGCAAATTTTACCTCCTTTGAGTAAGGTATAAGTGTTTGCTTTACCTTCTTCATAATATACTTTCTTTCTGGTATTTTTTCTATAATACTAAGTGTTTTTTCACTTATCATCCAAACTTTCCCTTATCTCCTTTATTGAACAACAATCAATTTCTTGGTTACTGTTACCTCTCCTGATGAATCCGAAGCTGTAAGTGTGTAAATGTAAATACCCGAAGCTACCTTCTTGCCTGCATTATTTGCACAATTCCAAATAATATCATTACTATCTGATGGGTAATCGCCATGGCTACCTTGTTCTCCCTGAGCGGAGGTTGACGAATATTCCCTATTCCAGACTAAATCTCCCATAATGGTATATATCTTAATAGTAACTTTTGCATCTCTGACTAAATCATACCTAAAGGTTACTTCGCCACCTTTAGCTGGATTTGGATAAGCATAGATACTTTCCTCAAATATCTCCGGTCTTTCTGTTATTTCAGGAATTAAATACATAATAGCATACTTCCCTCGAACAATTTTTGTCGTCCAAGTAATTTGCTTATTATTTTTGTCTAAAACTCCTGCAGTAATTTTTACCCAAACCTTGTTTATTCCATCATATTCATAGATAGATAGATTTTCTTCTTTAAGCCCTCTTTGTGTTAAGTTATTCACATCGTCCCCAGTATAATGCATAACAAGAGTAACTAAATTAGTAAATTCCATTCTATTTGTAACCAAGTTTCCATTAAGGAAGAATTGAACTACAGGTTCTACAACTATATATCCAGACCTTGTTTCAGTAAGGGTGCCGGCTGTTACCGTATTCGTTCCTACAAGAAAACCATCAACCGTAGTAGATTCAGGAATCTCTAAACAAGTCCACCATTTCCCTTGATAGTTATATTGAACATCTACCGGCTTAGGCGTAAGATACATAATAACATATTGACCATCTAATCCTACATCATCTGAACCTAATAGATATTTGGGTGAATTAACGCTAATCTTCTTCCCATTTTTATTTATGTCTCCTTTCCCACTCATTTGAATCCAACTTATCCTATTATATCTCCAAATAGCTAAATCATCCTCGTTAATACCCTGTGGTAAAGTTATATGTCCATAATACATTGTCAGGGTTACAACATGCTCTCCAGAAGGTTTCAACTTTATAGGAATACATCCCGTATCAAACCACCAGAATTCTATGACCGGGCTTATCGGTGTATAACCTGTATTTTCCTTTGTAATTGTTCCTTCTTTGATAGAAATAGTATTAGTACTTACTATTACTCCGGTAGTAGTAGCATAAGCTATTGTATCAGGAGGTATTGATAAACATGTCATAGTTCCATTAGGGTAATTAAATTCCTCATTTATATAACCTGCTGAACTAACATTAAATTTAATTTTTGTAATGGGGGTAAGATTAGGTGGTGTAAATTTATCCCATGCCTCTACCCAGATGGTATAAGTTCCTCCCTTGTCGATAGTAACATCATATACTATTCGTCCATTATTATCATTACTTATTTCTTCACTTCGCTTACCTGTAAAAAGTTTATCTGGTTCATCCGTTCCACTAATAGATTCTATCATGATTTTCGAGTCTACAAAATCTACTTTTGAGTTACCGGTTTCAATCTCTGACAAGGTTACAGAAATTTTCTTAATCACATTTAGCCCAAAACTATCGTTATTCTTTAACGCGGTATCATTAACTAAAATATCATATATTTTAGGTCCTACCCTGTCTAAAATAGTGAAAGAAATTTGTTTAGGGTCATCCTTTAAACCATTCTTAGCTCTATCCACCGGTCTTACTTCAATCGTATACTTATCCGGTTTAATTAACTCTTTATCCAAATTCCAGTATATTGTATCCACACCATTATTTGTTTGATTACCCGCAATAACCATACCAGCAAAATTTTTAAGTATAATAGTAGATAATGGAAGGTCAAGTTGTGACCCTCCCTGGTCCATTAATTGAGCTGAAATAACAGTTATTTTTTCAGTTGGTTCATGTATTGTATTCGCACCTGGAGTGGTAGCAACTATTGATGGAGCTATATAGTCTACCGGGATAAATGGAGAATCAATTACTTCTACCGTGCCATCAACAGAGTCAGAAGTTAGCCTGTATCCCATATCACAATCTGGCTCTTGATGCCACATCTCTGCTATTGGTATCTTTGTTACTTCATCTTTCAGATAATCAATAAATACCCAATCAGAACCTACTAATTTTACTTGAACCCTTATAATATATGTCCCATTAGGAATCCCCCAGTCAAAGATACTTACATCCCAATCAATATAATAATATTGAGTAGAAGTACCTCTTTGAAGAGGTACTAATGTATCCCAATCATTTCCTTTATTCCCATCTCCAATATCAGGCAAATCAGTTCCAAGTATAGGTTGTAGACCATATGAAGTGATTGTCCCATTGCCCTTATAATACTTTGGGTAACCATTAGTAAATGGGTCTCTATCACTATCAGCCGATAAATCCGGCAGCTTTATCGGGCATAATTCCTTTCCTTCAGCATCAGAAAATTTAATATCAATTAAAAGATAGGGTAAGGTATAAATGTTATAATCATCCATACCAAAACCCAAATTTTGCAATTGTTCTTTTGTAGCATTAACGGTAGCATGGAATTGTGTCGTAAAATCGGTATCACCAGCAATATTAGGAGTAGGTGTAAAGATACTTGGAATAATCTGCAACTTTGTAATTCCAATCTCAATAGTAGTTGCCTTCATTGCTCCATTTCTTTCTACCGCGTTATTTCCTGCTTTATCAACCGCATTAATCTTGAAGAAATAATCTCCATCTTTTACTAATATTCCTCCTTCATTCTTCCCATCCCACATAGCTGAACAATTATATCCATATTCAGGTATTGGCGAGGTTAATTTTCTAATACGATTATTGTTATCCCATATTTCTATGATTACATCAGCCTTTTCTATTAAGGTATATTTTATAGTAATATTTTCTTTACCCGGTCGAAATACACCGGGGAAAGCACCAAAATTAACAATATCAGGTGGTGTCGCATCAATTTCAACTTGTTCCATGCTACTCATACCATTATTATCAGCCTCCTCCCCTGCATATTTATAATAACCATATAAATAGCTTTTAGTATCATTCTTCTTTTTTATAGTATAAACATTAGAATATATACCATCCCCTGCTTTTACATCCTTTTGATAGTCATAATTTCCATTATCATAAAGAGAAATTCCTTGTGCAATGAAGCCCATATCAAAAAATGCTTCCCCTCCATTAGCAAAATAACTTATATTGCCTTTGATCTCCCCCAAACTTTTATAATCATCTACTAAGTTTCCAGAATAAATATTACCATTAGAAATTTCAAATGCACCACCCCTTGAAACAGTTCCTAACCAGATATGGTCATTAGAACCAGAAACATACGCTACAATCATTGTTCCGGTGGCTATTCTTGAATCTTCGAATATCATACTCGTGGCTGTTCGAGTTGGTGTATTAAGAGTATCTAATATATTTACTGCCGTTAAATTAATAGTAATTTCATCATCTATCTTTATTTTCCCTTTAAGCCATATACCTTCTGTAATGGTAGATGTGGCAACATTATAATAATTAGATATTGGCAATCCGAAGAAAAGATTGGTATTAGATACAGTTACTTCTCCATCTTTAATCGCTGATGCTGTCCAGACATGAAAACCATTTGTAGTTTTTATTTTTATCTTATCTTCTTGTTTAATCTTATCACTCTTAATAATCATACTTGAAGTACCGAGTGTGAAATTACTAATTGTAAATGTTCCTTCTTCAGGGGTTAATACATTTACCCTAACAATCCTTGATTCTGTTGTTGGAGGATATTGGTCACCTCTTAAAGAAATGGTACCGAAGCTCGCACCGGTATTAACAGCAGAATTACCTGCTTTATCTTCAAAGTAAGCCTGATAGGCATAAGTACCTACATCTGGTTGTGTAACCTTATAACTTTCTCCATATATTCCTTCTCCATAACCAACTAAATTTAATATTTTCATACCAAAAGTACTTACTCCTATTCCTCCATCTGCCATTACTTCGTTGCCTGCAATCCAATCTGATACTTGAAGTATAAAAGAAACCTCCTGCCCTCTATAGACCGGCTTTCCACCATAATTATTTGTAAGAGAATCAATACTTGGTGAGGTATTATCAATAGTTACCTTAGCCGTAAGCATGATACTATTACCTGCTAAATCCGTCATTTCTAAATCTATGATATAATCACCTTCAGCAAAAGGAGTTCCTGTTTCATCTAATCCTCTCCACATTACAGACGCAGTATCATCTGCCGATATATATCCTGTTCCAGTTCCTCCTGTTTGTAGATAACATTCTGTACCTAATAATATCATTCCATTTATACTTAATTTATAAGATAAAGGGTCATTCTCATTATTTTCCAAAAATATAGAAGTAAAATCTTTACTTCCAGGGGAATTTCCAGGGGAAAAGGCATCATCGGATAAATACATATCTATTTTTGTTGGGAAGGTATTATCTATCCAAACCTTGCAAGTATAAACAGAGGATTCATTTCCTGCCTCATCCCATACCTGTACTTTAATGGTATGCAGTCCTTCTGAAAAACTACCTCCATTCTCATCTAATCCATTCCAGTTAAAATATACAAGCTTGTTTTGAGTTAATGTCCCCACTGAGGTATGCGTTCCCAATGACCATGGCACAAGATTGTTGTCAATCAAAATCTCATATCTTCCATTTTCATTACTTTTAAATGTAATAAGGGTAGTATCTTTCTTACCGTCAACGACCCAGGGAGAGAAATATTTTTCTGATACACTTACACCAGGAGAAGGTATTGTAGGACTTGTATAATCAGCCCTAATAGTTCCTGTGCCTTGGTCACCAACATTATCTAAATCTACTACTATGGCTGCTCTGTGATTATTAAAAAGTTGCAAATTAGTTTCATTCTGCATCGGTTGAGTAGAAATGTCAAAAAGTCCAGTGTAAGTACCATCGTAGTCCTCATCATCAAGTGTAAAGGTAAAAGTAGCCACTGATTGAAGGTTAATTCCTATTCCCTTCTTACTACCTCCAGTAGTAATTCCATCATTAGCAGTAACAATTACCGTTGCGTATTCCTTGAATTTTTCAGCTCCTATCCCATCAATATTATAGGTTTTAACTACATCCTGAGCACTATAAGCTAATTGATTATTGAGTCCAGTTAATAGCAATCCCATAAATATTATTTTTGATATACCTTTCATTATTTTTTCACTCCTTTTTTTGGGGAATATAATTACAGCAGACCTGCTGTTTGCATTGCCTCTTTAAATCTTGGTTCTTTCCTTGCATAAACCTTTAACACCTCTAATACTTTATCTACTGCCTTTTCTTTTTGGCTTAATTCTTCTATCTGTTTTACAGCCGGCGCTAATGCTGTTCTCCTATCCCATATTACAAATGCCACTACGGTAAACATTCCACTAAACAATATAGCGAATCCTGTAAGCATTATATTTTGTAAATCGTCTACCCGCTTGTTTAAACTCTGGCCTAAATCATCTATCCGTTTATTCGTATCATCTATCCGTTTGTTTAAACCTTGCTCTAAATCATCTATTCGCTTGTTTACATACCCAATCTCTTCTTTAACAACATTACGTATCTCGGCTATATCTTGCTTGGTTAATTCTGCAAAGGTAATTTCAACCGGACAAATAATCATCAAAAAAACTATAAAACAAATCTTCTTCATTTCAAGTAATCTCCCTTTATAACAGCCCTGCTGTTTGCATTGCCTCTTTAAATCTTGGTTCTTTCCTTGCATAAACCTTTAATACTTCAGCTATTACATTTTCTTTTTGCCTTAATTCCTCTATTTGATTACAGCAGGTATTAATGCAGTTCTTCTATCCCAGAGGACAAATCCGATTAATGCCAGAATGCCTCCTAACAGCACATAAATTAATCCCCTTAAATCACCTATATCTGATTTTAATTCATTCCTTAAGTCATCTATTCTTGTGCTAATTTTATTATCAAGGTCATCTATCCGTTGATTTATCGCCCTTTGCCCTTCCTTTAATACCGCTATCTCAGTTATAATTCTATCTAATTTATCTTCCTTATTTTGGGAAAAACAAGGATTGGGAAGGAGTATAAATAACCCAAAAATCAGAATTAATAGTTTTCTTATCATAAGACCTCTTTTTAAAAGTAACCTTAATTAAATTACCATATCTTCATTCAAAAGTCAAGTTTTATTTTTGAGTTTTTCTTTACATTCCTCAACTTTTTTCATTGCCTGTTTTTGCCAATCCTCGTGTGGGGTATAGAAACTACGAATAGCATAGATGCCATGCACTACTTCACCATAGGTATCTGCGGATTCCTTGTATTTGCCTTGCCCTTCATACATTTTTCCTACTTCAAATATCCGTTCTTTTGCCTTTTTCACCCATTTTGAGCCCGGGGTATAAAATCTAATGGTTGAGCCATACCAGACTACCGCCATATCATAATCCTTTTTCTTATACTCCTTTTCCCCTTCATTAAATGCCTCTTTTGCCCGGTGTCCTGTCTCTAACCAGACCATCGTAAAGGCAATCATCACCACCCCTAAGACAGTCAGGATAATCTTTAATGGTTTATTCTTCATCTATCTATTAACCCCCTTATAATTAATTAAAAATTAAGAATTATTTTTTCGTCCCTCAATTTTTAATTTTTAATTCATAATTTTTAATTTTATTTAATCTGCGGATATGTCTTTCTTCATTAGAAAATGGTGTTTCTAAGAAAACCTTTAGAATCTCCTTTGCCATCTCTGGACTTACTACCTTAGCTCCCAAAACCAGAACATTGGCATCATTATGTTCCCGGCATAACTTAGCCATCAGCGTATTATAACAAAGTGCGGCACGGATACCTGCCACCTTATTCGCCGTAATTGACATCCCTATCCCTGTCCCACAAACAAGGACACCAAAATCAAATCCTTCCTCAGCCACCGCTTTAGCTACCTTAATGCCAAAATCCGTATAATCTACCGATACCTCATCATAGGTGCCAAAATCCTCGTATTCATAATTCAGTGTGTTAATTAATTCCTGCTTTAATTGAAATCCTGCATGGTCACATCCAAAGGCAATCCTCATTCTGCTACCCTCTTTATCACTTCATTCAAGCACCTTTTAATCTCAATCAAACAAGTTTCATACCCTTCCCATGAACCACCCATAGGGTCGGGAATATCTTTTTTCCTTAGTCCCGCATACTCAGTCAGAAGGAAGGTTTTCTCCATTGCTGTTGGTAAGATATTTAATACCCGACGCTGATGATACTCCTCCATCACCAATATTAAATCAGCCTTCTTAATCAGCCTTTCAGATAACGGTGTAGGAGCAAATTTCTCCGGTATAATTCCTTCTTTTTCTAAAGCCTTCAAGCTTAGCAGGGGAATTTCCCCTTGAGTATTAGCCGATGTTCCTGCAGACTGAATCTCAAGATTTGCTCCCGCCTCTTTTGCCATCTTCTGAAAGAGTTTCTCTGCCATAAAACTCCGGCAGGTGTTGCCTGTACAAACAAATAAAATATGTTTAGAATTAAGTGTTTTTAACAATTTCTCTGAACTAATTGCTCCTTCCCGTATTATTGTCGGTGTTTCACCCGTTAAGCCTAAAACCGTCGAAGCAACACCAATCGTTGTTTTTCCACCATCTATAATCAAATCTATCTTGCCGGCTAAATTTGAGATTACCTCTTGCGAAGTAGTTGGTTCACCCTCTCCGGAAATATTAGCTGAAGAGCAGGCAATAGGGGTTTTAGCAGATTCAATTAATGCCCGTGCAATCTTATTGTCCGGCATCCGAAGACCTACGGTATCTGAGATACCTACAGTTAGCTCTTTACCCCTTATTATCTCAGGAACTAAATCCGTTGCCCGGAGAATTATAGTTAAAGGTCCCGGCCAAAGCTTATCTATAACCTTAAAAGCCTCTTGAGGAATATCCCTGGCTAATCGCTCCAAATCGGCAAAATCCGATATAAGTAGAGCTACCGCTTTACCTTGTGGTCTTTTTTTAACCTCAAAGAGTAGTCTTAGTGCCTCAGGATTTAATCCATCTGCTCCTAATCCATAGACCGTCTCAGTTGGAAAGGCAACAAGTTTCCCCTTCTTAATAAAATCAGCGGCTTTTGTAATTTTTTCATTCTCTGGATAATCAGGATTTATTTTTAGAATTTCTGCCCTTTTTTGCACTTTTGAATACTATATCATATTATTTAAAGAATGTCAATATTTTTTTATTATGATCAGAAATTCCCCATCTTCAGTAAGTGAATGATAAATAAGGTATAAAGAGGTGGAAGAATAAAAAGAGAAAAGAAAAGAAAGTGATGTTAGTTTAAGTGCTGAAGATATGAGAGAATTGGCTCATAAGCGATGGGAGATAGAAAATAATACCTTCAAGAGACTCAATGGGTTAGTATGGAGCAAACGGCGAATTACCAAAAAGGTAAAAGTGAGAGAGGTGCTTTTGCTTA